>JAUXUZ010000130.1 GCA_030680655.1 Phycisphaerales bacterium | reverse complement strand
GCCGGAGTCTCTCGCCGAGGTCCGAGCAGATCTCTTCGAACACTTCGGAGGATCGACCATCGACGGCGTCGTGGATGGTGAGTATCGGATGGACGATGGGCAAAAGCGGTCGGAGAAGCTCTTGAAGATCTGGGTACCCGTGGAAAAGGATGAGCAAGTCACCCTCGTGAAAAAATTGGCAAAGAAATACTGCAAGCTGTTTAAGCAGGAATCGATTTGTTTTGAACTGACTGACGCCAAGGTCGAGTTTATTCGTGCGGAAGCGAAAGGAGTGGACAATGAATAATGCAACTGACATTACGCGGGCCGCTCGGGAAGCTGCTGCCGGTGCGAAGACTTGGGCGGACCTACACAATGCACTTTTTGATCCCCTAGATGGCATTCTCGCCAAAGCGTACCCGACGGCAGCAGGTCGGCGTGCGTTCTTGGCTTCTCCGGCCTATTCAACTATTCAGCAGCTCCTTGAGGAGGCGACTACACGAACCGGGCTAGTTAAAGGAGCGGAGCCACTCAAGAGCGGACGGTTCGTCGTGCGCGTACCTCGGTCTATGCACGCTGCTCTGGAGCGCGAGGCCCAATTCGAAAAAGTTAGCCTTAATCAGCTAGTGCTGTCCAAGCTCGCACTTCAATTGCAAGATCTATCAAGCAATCACAAAGCAGATATCATCAGAGCATTTGTAGAAGTGCGAAATGGGTACTCCGCAGATCGAGTGGTAGCAGATCCAGCAATGGACAGGGCCTTTCTAGAGGCCTGCCGCCGGCTCGGCGTACCTGGCAAGCCCTTCGATCTCAACTGGGCTTTGATCAATGCTCGCAAAAACAGATTGCTGACCTATTTGCCGAAGACTCGCAAATACACCGCTATCAATCCCGATGCTTATGAGCACGCAAGCGAGATTGCCGTTCGCTATGTTCAGCGTGCATTTAAAGAAGATGGGAAAGAGCCATCCCTTGATCGCATTATTTGCGATCCTGAATTGGCGAAGGAGTTCGACAAAGCAGCTGCTCGAATCTCACCGGGATTTCAGCCACTGGACTACCGATGGGTAGCACTAGGTCTGAGAAAGGCAAATAGGCTAAAGGCCGCGTCAGAGCTGGTGGAAGCGCCGAAGCTCGAACTAGTTGGCGCGGTCTCATCGAAACTGATCGCCAGCCTCCCTGCTGCTCCCGGCCTCTACTCGCTTTGCACGGCAGACCAGAATCTGTTTGTTGGCGAAACCGTCGACTTGAAAGCTCGGGTTCAACGGCACTTCGACGTCGCCGGACCAGCCCTACTGCCAGATTGGATTCTCGGTGGGTCGACGGGGCCAGTATCTCTCTCCGTGCTATCGACCCCATCGGCGAAGGGGGAAGAGCGGAAGGCGATGGAACTCGCCTTTATCAAGTCTTTCCGTCCCGTGTTCAATTATCTCGAGAAAATTCGTGCCGCCTAAAAACGTCAAGCGTCCCATCGCAAAGAAGGCGACAACCAAGATCCGCCCACCAGTAAAATGGCATGGCGGGAAGCACTATCTAGCCAAATGGGTGATATCTCAGTTTCCCAGTCACACTACCTACGTCGAACCATTTGGCGGCGCGGCATCTGTTCTTTTGAATAAGGAACCCTCAAAGGTTGAAGTTTACAATGACCTCGACAAGCGTATTGTTCGCCTCTTTCGAGTCATTCGAGATCACGGCGACGAACTACGCAGACGACTAAGCCTAACGCCTTATAGTGAAGCCGAGTTCTTGGCCTCCGCTCAGCCCGCTACTGAGGACGATGTGGAGTCAGCTAGGAGAGACTACGTACGGTGGCGACAGTCACTCGGCGGCCGAGGCGATTCCTTCAGTTTCACCCTGCACAGAGAGCGGCGTCAAATGGCTGATGTTGTGTCGGGATATTTGTCGTCAATTGACGAACAGCTCCCCCTCATAGTTGAACGAATGAGAACCGTACAGCTTCTCTGCCGTCCAGCGATAGATGTGATCGAGACCTGGGACAGCATTAACACGCTATTCTATTGCGATCCGCCGTATGTGCACTCGACCAGACACTCCAGCAGCAGGGCAATCTACGGCAAAGAAATGAGCGAGAAGGAGCATGCAGAGTTAGCTGCGACTTTGAACCGTTGCAAAGGAAAAATCATAGTAAGCGGCTACCCTTCACAACTGTATGAGAAGCTGTTTAACAAATGGCGACGGATCGCCATAGATATTCCGAATCATGCGTCTGGTAGTGCTAGCAAGGAAATCAAGAGTGAAGTAATCTGGCTAAATTGGTAAATCTGTAGAATTGCCCGACTTCGGCACATGCCTCGATGGAAACTCCATGGTCACCCAGCAACAACTCGAAACTCTCTTGCCGATGGCGTGCGCCTGGGCAGAAGCGCAAGAAGCGGAAATCGTTCTGCACGGCGTACCACTCACAACGGCGCAATGCCGTGACGCTCAGACAATCGGTGTGCGAGCACCCGAAAAGGTTCGACTATTGAAAGTACCGAGTATTCCCGTCCCTGCAAATCCTGTGCTTCGTGACGCAGCAGAGAAAACGGGTTTGTTGTCGCCAAGCACTGCGGGCCTCGCGTTGAGATACGGAATAGTTATCCGGGCTGATTGTTGGAATCAACGGCCGCTCATCTTCCACGAACTAGTGCACACGCTGCAGTATGAACGGATGGGAGGATTCATGCCGTTTCTTAAGCAGTATCTGCTGGAGTGTGTAACCATTGGATACCCCGCAGCTCCGATGGAGCAGGAAGCAGTAAACACGACCGCGGAGCTTTGTCGATAGCCGGATGGTGAGGAATCCGAAAGTTGAACGCGATCCGGTCGGTGAAACGCCGACCTTCGTTGGCTGCGGCAGCGAGGAAGGGTATTTTGGTTTTGCATTCCGGGGATGAAGGCGGGGAACCGCCCTTCACGCCCAGGCTACTGGATATGACTCCGCTGAGGTCGAAGACAGACCCGCTCGCTTACGCTCGGGGCTCGTCGGTGCAGGTACGCTGAGCAACGCGCCCTCATCCGGCGTCGCAGAGGGGAGTGGGGGGGCGTAGTGCTGAGCGTGCCACAAAACGCTCCCTGACGGTCGCGTCTCGTGAAGGCGAGTTACTTCGCGCCCTCGTCGCCCTTCTGCTTTGCCTTCTCGGCCTTCTCCGCCGCGGCGGCCTGGCTCTCGATCTGCTTCCGCATCGTCTCGCGCATCTTCTTCGACTGCGCTGGAGTCATCCCCGCGGCCTTGGGGTCAACCGTGATCGCGGGGAGCCACTGCTCGCCGGCGAAGGTGTAGCCGAAGTCCTTCTTGAGCTTCTCTTCCATGTCGGCCAGGTGACCCGCGCCGTAGAAGATGGAGACCTCTTTGCGGGCGGGTTGTTCGGTGTCGATGACTGCGCGGAGGTCTTTGAGGACGACGTCGTTGCGGTCTTTGAGGATGACGTCCATCATCTTCTTCATGTTGGCGGGCCCGGCCGCGAGCGCGTCGGGCGAGCCGAGGAGTTCGACCATGGTGAGCTTGAGCGTGTCGGCGAGGCCGGGGATGCTCTTGACGAGGCCGAGCCCCATGTTCACGAGCTTGCCGGTGAGCGAGGAGCCTTCGAGCATGCTGAAGAGCTGGTTTCCTTCAACACCCGCGGCCTCGAACGCCGCCTGCATCTGGTCCACGCTCATGTCGCTGGAGCGCCAGTTGGGCTTGCTGGAGTCCATGGCGTCGAGCTGGAAGGTGAGGCCGAGCGCGTCGGCCATCTTGGCCTGCAGGCCGGGGTCCTTCGAGGCGCCCTTTTTCGCCGCGGCCTTGCCTTCGATGCGCACATCGTCGCCCTTGCCGTCGTCGTCTTGGCCGTTGGGCCCGACGCTGGTGACGACCGCCCGCTGCCCGCCCTTCTCGAGCTCGGCGACGGTGTAGATGATCTGGTGCCCCCAGGCATCGGTGAGCGACGAGGCGATCATCGTCTTCCAGCGCTTGCCCGCGTCGTCAACCGCCTGCTGCAGCGACCCGGGAAGCTTGCCCGAACGCGAGCGGTCCTCCTCGACCACGCTGAGCAGGAACTTCAGGCGCGAGGTGGTCGCCTTGATCTTCCCCTCTTCGTCGAGCGTCGCGTCGAAGGCGCCCGCGCCGGGCGGCTTGACACCCTCAAACAGCACCAGGTCGGCCGCGTCGAGCATCGACTGCAGCTCGGTGTAGAACGGCTTATCGGCGATGTGCACCGCGCCGACGAGGTGGATCGTCGGGCCCGGCTTGCCACCGGCGGGCACGAACGACTTGGCGGCGATCTCCAGCGTCAGCGAGCCGTCGTCCTTGTCCACCACGCGCGTGTAGCCGGGCGTATGCGCGGGCGCTTCGGCCGCCGCGGCCGGCGCTGCCGCGGGCGGCTGGCTTGCCACTGCGAAGTTCATCCCGCCCGCGAGCACCAGCGCAAGCCCCGCCGCCGCCGTCTGAAGGTTGGTCAGTTTCATGTGCGATCCTTGTGCGCTCGCGCGGGTGGAGCGCGGCGGTTGGTGAAGAAGGAAGGAGAGACAGCGCGAGGCCGAGCCGATCATTCTCCAACCGATTCCCGCCGCTCAGGTTGCGGCATCGGCCCAACGCGAGCCCTCCGTGATAAGTTGGCATACACTAACATTGTGCCCTTCCGCATCGGTGACCATCTCGCCGACTTTTCTCTCCGCGCGGTGCTCGCGGCCTTGGGCCGCGGCGGGTCCGACCCGACGTTTCGGGCCGACGCGGCTGAGGTCGCGGCCGAGTTGGCTCGCATGCGAGCCGACCCGCGCCCGCTGACGCGTCCGCTGGTCATCCTGAGCGGCTACCACACGCCCGCGCAGGTTGCCTGGTGGCTCCGCCAGCGCCTCGCCACGCTCACCAGCGGCAACCCCGCCGACATCCTCACAGTCTCGTACCCCGCGCAGACGACGATCGAGGGCGCCGCCGAGCAGAGCCTGGCCGCCATCTCCAAGCGGTGGGGGAGGGGTGTCGTCGAGCGGCCCGAGGGGCTGGATGTGGTCGGCATCAGCATGGGTGGCCTCGTTGCACGCTTTGCCGCGCTCGCACCCGAGGCGCGGTCGATCGCTGGGCGGCCCACCGAACCGTCGAGCGGGCGGCTGCCAATCGCGCGGCTCTTCACCTTCGCCACACCTCACCAGGGCTCGCACCGCGCCGCCCGGATTGCCCCCGATGCCGCCGCGCGTGACATGAAGCCGGACTCCGCATTTCTGGCCGCGCTCAACGCTCACCCCCGTGCCTATCCGCTGGTCTGCTACAGCCAGCGTGGCGATGCGGTGGTCCTGCCGCAGGCTGCCGCCCCGCCCGGCCTGCGCCCGCTGGTTGCCGACGGCTCGCGTTTGATGAGCCACTTCACGACCGCCCACAACCCGTGGTTCCTGGTTGACCTCGCCCGTCGCCTCCGCGGCGAGGCCCCGCTGCTGGATGGGCCCATCGGGTGAGCGCAGGCGAAGTTGACAGCCGATAGTCACCGCGTGCCCGACCCGCGCGACAGACTCGAGCTCTCCGGGCGACCTCCCACACCCGGCGACGGCCCCAGCGCCGAGCCGAGCGGGACCAAGCCGGGCGCGGTCCCCTACCTGCGGATCTTCTTCTCCTGCGCCAACGCCTACGCCCGTGCCCAGCGCACGCCCGCCGGTGACGCCTACACCGCGCGGTGCCCAACCTGTGGCCAGACCAAGCGGTTCCTCATCGGGCCCGGCGGCAGCAGCGAGCGGTCGTTTGTGCTCACCTGCCGGTGAACCGAAACGCCGCCGGGGCGCTTCCGCTACACTGCGACCATGTCATGGACGACGTACCCAATCGGGCGACCCCAACGCACCTGTGCCGCCACAGGGCGCACGCTCGTGGCCGGTGAGCAGACGGTCGCGACGCTGGTCGAGAACCCGCAGACGAACCTGATCGAACGGCGCGACTTCTCGGTTGAGGGCTGGAGCGCAGCGCCCGGCCCCGTCCCCGCGCGGCAACTGCTGGCCTCGTGGAAGGTGACGGTGCCCGCGACCGACGAGAAGCCCCGGCCGATCCTCGACGACGAGGCGATGCTCGACTTGTTCGAGCAGCTTGGCGCGGGCGGTGAAGTGGTCGAGAGCGACGCCGCGGGACCATCGCCGGCGCGTGCGGCCCTGCGCCTGGTGCTGGCGCTGATGATGATCCGCCGGCGGCTGCTGAGCCACGAGTCCAACCGCGGCACCACGCTGCTGGTCCGCCCGCGCGGTGTGCCGCGTCCGCAGGCGGGTGGCCCGCCCCTGATCGAAGTGGCCGACCCGGGCCTGGACACCACGATGATCAACGATGTGCTCAGCGAGCTCGAGTCGCTCGGCGTGGCCGATGCGCCGACGGCGCCCGCGGGAGCGAGCAACCCATGAGGCGATCGCGCGTGATGCTTGTTGGCCCGGTTGCGTGCGTGCTGGCGTGCGTGGTCGGCTCTGCGCTGACTGGCTGCTCGCCGGCGAAGCCGGCAGAACCGGGGATTCCGGCACCGGTGAAGGTCATCCCCGGCCCGCCGTACGAAGAGGTCGCGGCGAAGTACAACGCCAACGCCGCCTATTTGCACCAGCTCTTCGCGCCGGTGACGGTGCGCCTCCGCTACGACGACAAGGATGGCAAGGAGCACAACGAGCAAGGCGAAGGGCGCCTGCAGATCGTGCAGCCGAGCCACACTGCGATCAGCATCGGCAAGGTCGGTGAGGTCTTCTTCTGGCTCGGGTCAGACAGCCAGCGCTACTGGTGGATCGACCTGTCGGGCAAGCCGCGCCAGATGTTTGTGGGTGGGCACGACAACTACGCCGCGTCGGCGGCGCGGCGCATCGGCGTGGTCGTTGCGCCGCTTGACCTTGTTCGCCTGCTGGGGATTGTGCAACTGCCGGGTGGCGAGGCTGGGCAGACGCAGATGTCGGCCGACGGCAAGAGCATCGGCATCGTGACGAGCCTTGGCGGGCCGGGGGGCGGGGGGCGTCAGCGCACGTGGGTTGACCCGTTGACCTTTGTGCCGAACAAGATTGAGCTGTTCAACGCCAAGGGTGAGTGCGAGCTGGTCGCCGACCTTGCCGCCCCCGAGGGTGTCGACGTGAAGGGCACCGCGTTCCGCCCGCGCATGAACACGCGGATCAAGATCGCCCACGCGGCCAGCCGCTCGCAGATCACGCTCGACCTTTCGGACATGCAAGACGGCTCGGGCCGTATGGTTCCCGAGGCGTTCGAAGCGGCGACGCTCGCGAAGCAACTGCGCGTGGACAAGGTCTACGACCTTGATGCGCCGCCTGTCACCGCTCCAAACGCTGGCTCGCCCTGACGCCGCGCCAACCCCGGGGCCTGCACCATGCCAGCAACCAACACAGCCTTTCGCGTGCCCAGGGGGGCGCTAGCTGTCAAGGTGGTGTGCGCGGTGCTGCTGGCCTTTGTGGCGGTGGTCGCGCGGGCGGCCGCTCAGCCGCCCGGTGCGCCGCCGCTGCTCATCGCTGGTGGTGATGTGACCGTTGACCCCCGCGCCGACTCGGGGCATGGGTGGGTCTTTCTGCCGACGGGGGCGCCGGAGGGTGGTGGAGCGCGGAGCGTTGAAGCGGCGAGCGGGTTCCTGCTGCACATCGTGCCGCGGCAGGCGGTGCAGCGTGCGAGTGTCGGCAGCGTGCGGCTGGTGCTGCCGCTGACGAGGCCGCCGCTGGCGCTTGCGAGCTGGCGCGGCACGGTGATGCTGCTGCAGGGCCCACCTGCCGACAACGTGAGCGGGCCGGCTGCGCGGACGGTGTCGACGTTTTCGGCGAGCGGTCCGCTGGCGCCGGGCACGTGGCGGTATCGCCCGGGCGACCGGCTGCAGCTGCGCGCGACGCTGCCGGCCGACTCGGTTCCGCGGTCGATGGTGGGTGGCGAGATGCCCGGCTCGGCGACGGGGCCGGTGGTGGTGTGGGAGCGCGTGAACGGGGCGGGCGGCGGGCGCGACTCGCTGGAGATCGCGGTGCTCAACGACGCGGGCGAGTGGCGCATCCTGCAGCCGCCGCCGGAGTTTCCGGGCACCGCGGCCGAGGGTGAGGCGCACGCGATCGGCACTGTGGGCGGGGTGCTCGTGGCGGTGCGCCCGTCTGGGGACGCGGCGTTTTCGCTCTGGCGTGCGTCGCCGGATGTATCGGTGCGCGGGACGCCGGGCGGGGCGGCTGAGTCGCTTCCGATCGCGGTCCGGTGGGAGCGGGCGGGCGTCGCGGCGGTGCCGCCGGCGCTGCGTTCGACGGGCGTTCGCACCATCGGTCCTGACGCGAGCGGGTGGCTGTGGCGCGACGCGGGGCAGACGCTGCTGGCCGCGCGGGACGGTGAGTCGGTCACGCTCTGGCGGCTTGATCCGACACGGGCGGTTGAGGTGTGGCGGTCGTCGAAGCAGACGGGGCTGCTTGGCGCGCTGGTCGTCGGCGGGATCGACGCGGTGACGCTTCTTTCTTACGACGCGCTTGGAGGTGCTGCGCCGCGCGGGCCGACAGCGCCAGAGGCGGGTCGGCTTCGGGTTGTCGAGGTCTCGCACCTTTCCGGGGCGGTCATCGCCGATGTTGCGGCCCACACCGACGGGTTCTTCACCCGGGCGGAGATGGGCGTTCTGTGGGCGTTGTTCATCCTGATCGGCACGGTGATCCTGGTGGTGGTGCTGCAGGTGGACGGCCCGCAGGAACTGCAGTTGCCGGAGGGGACAGCGCTCGCGACGCCGGGCCGGCGCGTGCTGGCGTGCGCCATGGATGTTGCCCTGGCCGTCGGCGTGACGTCGCTGCTGTTTGGGGGGTCGCCCTCGCTTTGGCTGGCGCCGACGACCAGCGCGAGCGCATCGCTGCTGCCGCTGGCGAGCGTGCTGGTCGCGGGGTTCTTGATGAGCACCGTCGGCGAGGCGACGATCGGCGGCTCGCCGGGGAAACTGCTGGCGGGCGTGCGCGTGCTGGGGCTGGTGCCGGCGTCGAAGGGGGCGATTCCGCAGGGTGGTGAGGCTGTGCGCGGCTCGCCGAGTGGTGCTGCGCCGCGGGCGGCGGTGATCTGGACCGCCGGGCGGGTGCGGTTCCATCAGGCGTGCCTGCGCAACGCGGTGCGGTGGTTCATGCCGCCGATCGGCGCGCTGCTGATGGTGAACAACAACTGGCGGCACCCGGGCGACGTGGTGGCCCGAACGGTGGTGGTCGTCCGCTTTGATCCGGGGGAGGATGGGACCGTCGGGGATGGCGACGAGGGGCCGCCGGGTGCGGGCGGTGACGACCAGTAACCAATCGGCGGCGCATCGGCGCGACCAATAACCGCCCGGCGTTTCAGGGCCGCACGCCCCCCACCCGATAGACCCACTCGGCCCCGCACCACAGGCGGGGCCGATTCCTGTGGCCGCACCAACACCCAATCCCGCCGTTCCACCGTCACCGGGGTCGCCCGGCGCGCCGTGCGTGCGTGCCAAGCGGCCGCGTGTGGACTGGCAGGCGGTGTGGCCGATCCCGCTGGCGCTGACGGCGATGGGCGCGCTGGTGGGTGGGTTGTTCCTCGCGGTGGCCCGTGCGCCCAAGGACGACCCGGGGGTCCCGCTGGAGCTGGCGCGCCTGGCGTACCAGCGCGAGAAGTTCAGCGACACCATCGAGATCATCAACGCCGACCTTGTTCCCTACATCAACGCGGGGAAGCTGTCGGAGGAGCAGGAGAAGGAGTTCTTCCAGCTGCGGGCCCGCTCGCTCTACTACGGGCAGGAGCGGATGGGGATCGCGCAGGTCGAGAACTTCAAGGCGATCGTCGATGCGTACGAGCAGGGCCGCCGGCGCGGGATGGGGAGCGAGCCGGCGGACGTTGGCAATCTGGCCGAGGCGTATCTGAACACCGGCGACGTGCAGAAGGCTGTTGACCTTGCGCGTTCGCTGGAGGGGCGCGACGATGCGCGTCAGCTGCGCCTGTACGAGCGGATCGTCGAGCAGCAGCTGCGGGCGGGGTCGACGCAGTACCCGATGGTGCTGGGGCTGCTGAACCACATGCTGCAGATGCCGAACCTCACGGTGGAGCAGCGCGCGTGGGTTGTGTCGCGGCAGGCGCAGATCAGGCTCGACGCCGGGTTCCCGCAGGAGGCGATCACACGCCTGCTGCGCGAGATGCCGAAGTTTGAGACGCTGGAGGCGCCCGTCCGGGCGCAGATGCTCTTCCTGCTCGGCAAGGCGTACGCCGACGGCGTCGACGAGCAGCAGGCGCTGATCTACCTCGAGCAGGCGATGCGGACGATCCTGGCGCGGAACCCCGAGGACCCGTCGGGCATCGACGACGGCCGGCCGCTGGTGATCGACAACTTCGATCCGCGGATCGGCGAGGCGCTGGTGATCCAGGGGCGCATCTACGCCCACAACGGCCAGGTCGAGGAGGCCCGCGAGCGGTTCCAGACCGTGCGCGAGGGGTTCAAGGACTCGAGCGTCTACACGCAGGCGGTGCTCGGAGAGGCCGACACCGCGGCGGCGCTTGGCGATTTCGACACGGCCCTGAAGTACTACGGCGAGGCAGCCGACCGCGTTGCGACCTCGGGCGCGGTGCCGGCCGTTGCGGGGATCAGCCCGGTCACGCTCGACCTGATTGGCACGAAGCTGATGGACCAGCACAACCGGCGGGTGCTCGAGAGTGACCCTGTCGAGGCGCTGCGGTTTGTGCGCAAGGCGCAGGAGGTCTACCGGCGCCGAGATGGGGGGACTATCCCCAGCGAGGTCTACCTCGAGATGGCCAAGGCCTGCAGGCTCAACGCCGACATCATGCTGCGCGACGCGGCCGGCACGCCCGCTGGCGACCCCGCGCCGCGCCCCGACGAGGTGTCGCCCGTCACGGCGATGCAGGCGAAGGGGTACCTGCTCGACGCGGGGGCGAACTTTCGAGACTACGCACGGGCGGTGGTGGTGACCAACGACGCGGGGTACATGCAGGCGCTGATGGCCGCCGGCGAGTGCTTCGACCAGGCGGGCGCAGCGCCCGACGCGATCGAGTCGTACGCGTTGTTTATCAACGGGGCGAACGACAGCTACGTGGACAAGCCCAAGGCGATGTTCCGCCTGGGCCAGGTCTACCAGTCGGTCGGCGATTACAAGCTTGCGGCGCGGTGGTACGAACTGCTGGTCAAGGGGCGCGAGGGGTTCGCCGGCCAGTGGGCTGACCGGAGCCTGGTGCCGCTGGCACGCTGCTACGTGAACGAGCCGACGCTGATCGACGCCGAGGCGGGCAAGACGGCCGATGCGGGCGACCGCTCGGGCCTGCCCGCCGCCGACAAGCCGAACGAACTGGCGGCCATGGCCCTGCTCAACCGGGCGGTCAGCGGGCGTACGGGCGTCGGGCCCGACGCGATCCAGATGCGCGAGGCGCAGGTTGAGCTGGGCGAGCTGCACTACCGGCGCGGCGAGTTCCGCCAGGCGATCGAGTTTTTCAACCGGCTCGTTGACACGTACCGCGACCAGACGCCGCGCCTGCCGACGGTGCTGTTCAAGCGTGCCGATGCGCACCGCCAGCTGGCGATGGCGATCGACGCGACGTTCGAGCAGCGCCCGCTCTCGGAGCGGCAGGAGCTGAGCGAGGCACGGCGCACGCACCTGCGCAGCGCCCGCTCGGGGTACCAGGAGGCGATCGCCGCGATCGCCAAGCGCGGGCAGCGTGCGACAAAGATCGAGAACCTGTTCAAACGGAACGCCGCGTTCTACACGGCCGATTGCGCGTACCTGTTGAAGGAGTACGAGCAGGCGGTGCAGGAGTACGCGCGGGCGGGCGAGCAGTACGCCACCGACCCCGCGGGCCTGGTGGCGAAGGTTCAGACGGTCAGCGCGTTCATCCGGCTGGAGCGCTGGGACGACGCGCAGGTCGCCGCCGACAGGGCCAAGACGTTCCTTTCCTCGTTCCCTGACGACGTGTGGACCAGGCCCGATGCGCTGCTGCCGATGGAGCGGCGCCACTGGGAGGCCTGGCTCTCGGCCCGGCTGGAGCTCGACCGGCCCCGCGGCCGGGTCGCGACGGCCGACAGCCCTGCCCCTTGACGGGCCTGCGTTGCTTGTGACGTTGTTCCGCCCGCATTGCCGATACCTGCGGACCCAGGACAGGAGGTCCAATGGCGTCCACCCCTCATCCAACGAACCAGCCTCACCCGACGGGCAAGCTCGATTTCACGTCCGGCGCTCACGGCGAGCCCGAGGTGTGGCTGCCGCGGCTGCAGCGCCTGCTGGCCGATCAGCTCGCTCTGACGGCGGAGCTGAACGCGATCGACGCCCGCAAGGCGGCCGCGCTTGGTGTCTGCGACATGGAGACGTACCTGACGACGCTCGAGGAGCGCCAGCCGGTGATCGACGCGATGACGGCGCTGAACGAGGACCTCAAGCCGTTCGCCGACCGCTTTGCGGTGCTGGCGACGGGCCTCAAGGACGAGCAGCGTGAGGCCGTGTTCGCTCAGGCCGGGAAGCTCGATGCCGCCCTGCTGGCCATTACCCAGCGCGACTCGATCGAATCGGGGGTCCTCGCCGAGCGCCGCGATGAGATCGCCCGAGAGCTGGCCAACATCCGCAACGGGCGGGCGGCGCTTGGGGCGTACGGTCCCGTGACCGACGGCCCGATGCCGCAGTGCCACGACGAGCAGGTGTGACCGGCGAGCGCCATGGCCCGAAACCCCTCATCATCTCCAGCGCCAAGACCACGGAAGCCGGGCCGAGCACCGTTGGTGGTTGCGCCCGCGTCCGGCGGGGCCCCCTCCTCCTCTCCGCACCCGGCGATCAGCCACGAAGAGCTGACGGCGCTGCTGGCGGCGTTCAACGACGCCACCGGCCGGCTCACGTCAACTCACGAGCGCCTGCAGGGCGAGGTGACGAAGCTGCGGTCGCAGCTGGCCGATGCGAAGGTGCAGGTCGAGCGCAGCAAGCACCTTGCCCTTCTGGGCGAGATGGCGGCGGGCATCGCGCACGAGGTGCGGAACCCGCTCGGGTCGATCCTGCTCTACGCGCGCATGCTGCAGCAGGACCTCACCGACCGGCCGGCGCAGCGGGGGATCGCTGACAAGATCGCCACCAGCGTTCAGCGGCTCGAGTCGGTGGTGGGGGACGTGCTGGCGTTCTCGCGTGAGATGCGGGTTCGGGCGCACCCCTTGCACGCGCGCGAGCTGCTCGAGTCGGCCCTGCACGCGGCGCGCTGCGACACACCCGAGTGGAGCGCGGTTGAAGCGCGCGTCGAAGCGCCGGAATCGCTGATCGTGCACGGTGACGGGAGCCTGCTGACGCAGGTGCTGATCAACATCATCCGCAACGCGGTGGAGGCGTCGGCGGGCGGTCGCACCTTTGGGCGGGCCCCGACGCTTGTGCTGACTGCGGGAGCGGTGACCGTTCGCACGCCGGAGGGGACGGCGGTGCCGATGCACGCGCTGCGCGTGCACGACTCGGGCCCGGGCATCGACCCAGAGACGGCCGAGAAGCTGTTCACGCCGTTCTTTACCACGCGCGCTGCGGGGACGGGGCTTGGCCTTGCGATCGTGCACCGGATTGTGGATGCTCACGGGGGCCGGGTGAGCCTGCGTACGCGTGGTTTGCCAGAAAAGCCCGAGGGCGCGACCGCGGAGGTGCTGCTCCCGGTGACGCTTACCTGAAACGGGTGTTCGCTTTGGGTCCCAGACCGGAAACCGGCCGGACTGGACAGTTGCCATCCACCGGCCGATACTTGTCCCCTCGCCACTTTAGCTCAGCGGTAGAGCGATGCTTTCGTAAAGCATAGGTCCAGGGTTCAAATCCCTGAAGTGGCTTTTTTCTGCTCTGGCGGGCCTTTTAGGGGGTTCGGGGGCGACTGGCGGCCGGAGCACGGGCGCCGATCGGGCTCGCCAGCGGCGGCTCATTGGGGCTGGGG
>JAUXUZ010000128.1 GCA_030680655.1 Phycisphaerales bacterium | reverse complement strand
AAGGCTGCCGGCGATGACCCGCGGCGTTCCCAGGTCGCCGGAGATCCGCACGCCACGCTGGAGCGACTCAACCTGGGCACGCAGCTGCTGGTTCTCGTTCTCCAGTTGCAGGTAGCGTGTCCGCAGGACTTCAAAGTCTGGCCCGTCGCCCCCGTTGCCGGTCCCGTAGGGCTTGCGGCGAAGGGCGACTGGCGAGAGCACCTTGGTAAAGCCGTTCTGGAGCGGGTTGACGAAGATGCTCAGCAGGTTCGCCGGCGTCTGCACCCAGAAGGTGTAGCGCCACGGCGTTATCGCCAGCAGCGCGGCCGCAGCGCACGACGCCGCCAGCAGCGTCCGCGGGTTCTTCCATGTGTGGCGTGGCCGGATCATCGACGCTCCGCGCAACCTCCACCCGCCCGCCGCCCCGGATGGTTACGAGTCGAGGTCGTGGTCAAGGGTCTTCTGCAGCAGCTCGATGTTGTCCAGGAACGTGCTGGTGCCGCGTGCCACGCACGTGAGCGGGTCGTCGGCGATCTTCACCGGGAGGCCGGTGGCGTTCTGCATGACGGTGGCGATGCCGCGCAGCAGCGCGCCGCCGCCGGCGAGGGTGATGCCGTTCTCGACCAAGTCAGCGGCGAGCTCGGGCTCGGTCCGCTCCAGCACGCGGGTCACCGTCTCGATGATCGCGCTGACCGGCTCGGAGAGCGCCTCGCGCACCTCTTCGCTGGTGATGACGGTCTTGCGCGGCAGGCCGCTGATCATGTCGCGCCCGCGGACTTCCATGCTCCGCTCTTCGCCCGCGGGGGCCGCGGAGCCGATATCGATCTTGATCCGCTCGGCGGTCTGTTCGCCGATCATGAGGTTGTAGGTCTTCTTCATGTGGTTCATGATGGCCTCGTCGAGGTCGTCACCGGCCACACGCAGGCTCTCGCACACGGCGATGTCGCCGAGGGAGATCACGGCCACTTCGGTCGTCCCACCGCCGATGTCAACGATCATGCTCGCCGTCGGCTCGGTCACGGGCATGCCGGCGCCGATCGCCGCTGCCAGGGGTTCTTCGCACAGGTACGTGCGCCGGGCACCCGCGCGTGCTGCGCTGTCGAAGACCGCTCGCTTCTCAACGGCCGTGATGCCGCTTGGCACGCTGATGACAACACGGGGCCCGATGATGCGGCTCTTGCCGGAGGCCTTGGAGATGAAGTAGTGGAGCATCGCCTCGGTGATCTCAAAGTCGGAGATCACACCGTCCTTGAGGGGACGGATCGCCGTGATGGCGCCGGGGGTCTTTCCGAGCATGTCCTTGGCGACCCAGCCGACCGCCTGCCCGTTGTAGAGCACCTGGTTGGTTCCCTTGCGTACAGCGACCACGCTCGGCTCGTTCAGCACGATGCCCTGGCCCCGGATGGACACGAGCGTATTGCAGGTGCCAAGGTCGATGCCCATGTCGATGCTGAACAGGTTCGCGAAACGATCCCACAAGGATGCCAGGGGAATGCTCCAGATAAGGAAGGACCAGCCGGAGCAGGTTATCGGCATGGACGGCCATTTGCCACTAGCCGCAGGAATGGCCCGGCCCGCCGCCCTCGCCTCCCGACCTTGGCACAGCCGCTGGCGACCTTTCACCCGCGGTCTTCGTACTATTAGCTATGACTACCTGGCGACACACGCTCGCCGTCGCTCAACGCAGGGCATCGCTGCACGCGGCCGTCGCCGGTGGTACGGCTGCGCTGCTGGCTGGCGCGTGCCTTGCCTTTGTATGGGCGGTTGTGGCCACAGCGTTTGAATGGTCGGTCAATTGGCCATTGACTGGTGCCGCCGTTGCAGGGGTGACGCTTCTGGGGGCGGTTGCTGGCGTCCTTCGGCGGCCGAGCGAGCTTGCGGTGGCGGTCGCCCTTGATGCGCACGGCATGGGGCATGATGCGATCGCAACCGCCGTTCAATTCTCAGCGAAGGGCTCGCTCACACCGCTGGAGGCAAAGGCCGTCAGCGATGCGGATGCGGCCGCGCTCAACGCAAGACCGTCTGAGGCCTTTCCCTGGCAGCCAAAGCGACCAATGGTGCTCACCGCTGCCGCCGTTGCCTTGTTCACGGCCGCGGCGTTCATCCCGGCTCGCTGGGTGTCAAGGTCTGCCCAATTGGTGGGGGTCAACGCCGGCCCGCCCCGCGCGGAGGTTCAACAGGCACTCGAAGACGCGGCCGCCGCTGAGCGCCTGATCGAGGCGGTTCAGCAACCCGTGGCACCGTTGCCAGCCGACGCGGTCGCTTCTGCCTCGGTGCCCGATCCACTCGCCGATTTGAAGCAGCAGCTCCAACAAGGTGACATCTCACCGAAGGAGCTGACGCAGCAGGCCGCTACCGCCGTCGAGCGAGCCGCCGATCAGCTTGACCGCCGGGCGTCCGAGTCTCAGCAGGCGCACGAGCTGCTGCGCGACCGTCTGGCGCAGGCACAGCAGAGTGCCAGCGCTCCGCCCGGTGATTCGCAGGCCGAGTTGACCAAGGCCCTGCGCGAAGGTGAT
>JAUXUZ010000127.1 GCA_030680655.1 Phycisphaerales bacterium | reverse complement strand
GGACTTCACATCAAGCGGGTACGCGTACCCCAGGATTGTCTCCCCGACCCAGATCGGGTACATCGTAATCGAGAGGTCAACGAACGAACTGATCTGCAGCCCGCCCAGGCCCACCATCACCGGGATGAAGGTCTTGAGCATCCGCACGGCCGCGGGCCGCGCCGACTCGCTGTCACGCTGCCACGCGAAGTGCTTCTTCAGCAGCCGGCTGAACCAGTAACACTGCGCGAACGCGGAGAGGACCGTCGCGATGGCGAGCACGTACGCGACCGAGGCGTCGGCGGCCTTGCCCGTCACCACGTAGTAGAGGCAGACCACAGAGATGAAGGCGTTCATAAAGAACGCGCCCGTCATCGAGGCCCCGAAGCGCCCGTGCACCTGGAGCATGGCCGAGAGGATCGCCGCCATGCAGATCGCCGGCATGAACGGGAACATCACCATCATCAGCTTGAGCGAGGTCTGGCGTGCTTCGTCGGCGGGCAGCAGCACGATCAGCAGCAGCAGTGCCAGCTCAACGACAACGGCGGTCAAGGCGGTTACCCATGCCAGCCTCACCAGCGTGTAGGTGGCGAGCTTGTCGGCCTCTGTGTGGTCGCGCCTGCACGTCAGCGCGTACTCGGGGATGAACGCCGCCGAGAGCGCCCCTTCGCCGAACAAGCGTCTGAAGAGGTTGGGCACCTGGAAGGCCGCGGCGAAGGCCGATCCGAGCGCGGTCGCGCCGAAGACCTGCACGACGAGCACATCCCTGAGCATGCCAAAGAAGCGCGAGGCCAGCGTAACAAGGCTCGCCGCGCGCACGGCCGCGCCGAGCCCGGGCTGTACCGCCGCCGCGCGGACCGGGGCACCATCCGGTGGCAGTTTCGATGGCACCGGCTTTGGGGGAGGGTCAGTCACGGAGAGGTTCAGGTATCGGCATATCGGTGGCGTGAGGCCTTACACGGACGGAAGAAGTGGTCAGCGGGCACGGGGACCGGGCCGGATCAGCGCGTACACGACGAGCCCGCAGACAACGCCGAACACGTCAGCACCCCAGTCGTCCCAGGCGGCCGATCGCTTGAGGGCGGGGATCGACTGGAGCAGTTCTGTCGCGCCGCCGTAGGCGATCCCCGCCACAAACGCCAGGGTGGCGACGTGCACCCGACGGGCGGAGCCGGCTGGATTCCAGATACACAGCAGCAGAGAGAACAGGCCGAACGCGACCCCGTGGACCACCAGGTCGGGGCGGGGGATCACCTCGGGCGCCGTCAGGTTTGGCCACAGCAGGGCGATCGTCAGCACCAGCCAGTACGCCCAGAACAGCCAGCGCCAAGCGCCCGGCTGCGTGCGTGCTGTTGTCGAGGGTTGTGGTTCCACTTAGGCGATCACCGGCGACTGGCCCGCAACGGTGACTTGCGGCTTCCCCGCGGTGGCCTCGGGCGTCGCCGAGCGCTTCGGGCTGCTGCCCGCGGCGCGCAGCGCGTCGAGCCCGGCGACCATCGACTCGGCGAGCAGGCGGTAGTCCTCTGCCCCCGCGCAGTGGGGGGCGTACTCGAAGATCGTCTTCCCGAAGCTTGGGCACTCGGCGAGCTTGATGTTGCGTCTGGCCGCGGGCTTGAAGACCTTGGCGTCGGCGTACGTCGCCCCGCTCCCGCGGGCCTGCTCGAAGAACGATTCGATATCGGCGACAACCTCGCGAGCGTGCGTCGTGGAGTTGTCGTGGGCGCAGACGATCACGCCGCTCACGCGCAGCGCCGGGTTCACACCCTGCGACACGAGCGAGACCGTCTCGAGCAGTTTGCCGACCCCCTGCAGCGCCAGGAAGTGGGCCTGCATCGGGATCAGCACCTCCCTGGCCGCCGCCAGCGCGTTCAGCGTGAGCACGCCCAGCGAGGGCGGGCAGTCCATCATGATAAAGTCGAAGCGGTCGCCCCACTGGGCCAGCGCGGCCGAGAGGCGGGTCAGGCGGTCGGGGGCGCTGGCCAATTCGGTCTCGATAGCCGCGAGGTTGGTCTCAGCCGGGATGAGCACCAGGTTGGGCCGGGTCTCGCGGGCGACGGCGTTCAGCGGCGTCGTGGGGTCCAGCAGCAGGTCGTAGGCGGTTGCCTCGCCTTCGGCGACGGTGACGCCCAAATGAAGCGTGGCGTGGGCCTGCGGGTCAAGGTCGATCAGCAGGACGCGGCGGCCGCGCAGGGCGATTCCGGCGGCGAGGTTCACCGCCGTTGTGGTTTTGCCAACGCCCCCCTTCTGATTCATCAGAGCGATGGAGCGGTTAAGGGTGGGTGACTTGGCGCCTCCGTGCATGGGGCAAGTATACATGCCGTCAGCGCCCGTCACTCCTGGGGAGCTTTGCGGTCAGGCGGTGCCTTGGGCCGGTCGTTTGTCCGCCGCGGCGAGCTTCTGGGCCTGCTCTTCGAAGACCTTCCGGCGGGCCGACTTGGTCGCGATCACCCCGATGAAGGAGGCGAGGACGACAACGATCAGGTACGTGACGCGTGCCCGTTCCATGGTCATGACGACCCCGAGGATGGCAAAGCCGAGGGCCATCGCGTAGAGAACAAGCGCAGCCCCCTTGACGCCCAGCGATCGCTTGAGCATGTGGTGCAGGTGCTGGTCGTCGCCCTCGGAGAGCTTCTTGCGTGAGAGCTTGCGGCGCACGATCGCCAGCGAGGTATCGATAATCGGCACGGCGTAGATCACCACGCCCGCCA
>JAUXUZ010000109.1 GCA_030680655.1 Phycisphaerales bacterium | reverse complement strand
CGGACGGTGCACGAGGCGGGCACACCCGGGAGACGGTCACCGGTGGCCGCTGAGACGCTCGACATCCCCGCCGCCGAAACCGACGAGCGGACGACCCACCGCTTGGTCGACGGGCGCGTGGGGCTTTCGCGCCCGATGAAGCTGAGCTCGAGCGTGCCGCTGGTGGTGCCGGGTGAGAACGTGGTGGGGGTGACCGAGAACGCCATCCGCCTGCCCTTGGTCGGGCTCTCGCGGATGTGGACCTGGTCGATCGTCAGCTCGTCGGGGTCAAAGTCGATCGATGCGCTGCGCGGCGCGGGACCGTCCAGGCCCGCGACGTGCAGCACGCGGTCGCCCGTCGGGCAGCCGGTGGTGCCGGGGCAACCCTCGGTGATCGTGGTGCCGCCGCTCCCCCAGCAGGCGATGCGCCCGGCGCTCAGCCCGTTGCCATGAGAGACCTGATTGCTCACACCCCACGAGAACGATTCGAGCGCGGGGTTGGAGACGTCGATCGGCAGGGCCACCGGCGCGCCGCCGGTACCGGCGGTGACCATCATCGTCGACATGTGCGGCCAGCTGGTGGGGCACGGCTCGGTGATGCAGATGATCGGGCTGAACTCCACGCTCGCGGCGTGCTCGATCGGCACCGGCCCGATGCCCGTCACGGTTCCCTGTCCGCTCAGCAACCGGCACGTGATGGCGCTGACCTTGGTGACGGTCGAGAAGACCCACCCGCCTCCACCCCCGCCCCCGGTCGGATCGAATCCGTTGTCGACGATGACGCACGCGCAGGCGCTCGATGCGCACGTCTGCGTCGCCAGCGCGTTGCCGAAGCGGTCGCGCACGACCACCCGCACGCTGATCGCACCAAGGGCCGTGAAGTCCGCAGCGCACTCAGCGCCACCGCCGGCGGTGGAGGTCACCGTCACGTGCGAGAGGGCCGAGGTGGAGTTCTGCCCCTGCATCAGCTGCCACACGCGCAGGCGTGCGCCGGGTGTCGAGAGCACGGGCGTCATGTCGACGGTGCACCTTGCGCCACCATCACTGTCGCAGGGGACCTGCACACCCTGCGTGAGCGAGTCGTCGAAGCAGAGGAACTGCACCGAGCGTCCGTTGGCCCCCGCCGAAGCCGGCGCGCCGCCGATCGGCTCAACCAGCAGGCCGTTGGCGTAGATCGGACCACCCGGCCCGCCCGCCTGGGCAAAGCTCATCGTCGACGCGATAGAAAGGCCGAGCGCAGCGGTCAGGATGCAGGGGATCGAGCGGTTCATGGCGGACACTCCGGAGCGGGCGCAACGGGCGCGCAAGAACGCATCCGGTGACCCGCCACCGGAGTTGATCACAAGAGCGGCGACCTTGCATGGAAAAGCGCGAAAGAAAGGGCGCCAGAAGCGATATCCCCCTTTTCGGGGGAGTTGCTCCAGGCCACCAGAATACACCCCGGGCACCCATCCCCCCACAACGGCCCACCGTCAGGGGCCGCCCGATGCCCCGGTCGTGCCCGGCACCGGCTTCACGGGCGGGCCGCTCGCCCGCTAGCACCCGGCGAAGAACTGATCGATGAAGACAACGAAGTCGTTGTTGTTGAAGAGGCCGTCGGAGCCGAGGAGGCCGCCCTGCCTGCCCATGTCGGCGGCGGGCTGCTGATTGAAGAAGAGGTCGATGAAGACGACGAAGTCGTTGTTGTCGTGCAGGCCCCGCTCGGGTGCCGCTGCGAGGGAAACCGGTTTCCCCGATGATGTTCAGCGCGTCGCGCGAGGATTACAGGTTGCCGGATGCTACCGAACATCGGTTTCTCCGATGATCGGTGCGTTGTGCACGGATCACAGCTTCCCACAAGACCCCACGCCCCCCCAATCCCCCCTCGTCCCACACCCCCCCTCCCTCCGACCGCCCAGCCAGCCTCCCCCGCCCACCCGTTCAGGGAAATACCCGCGCGGCATTGACAAACCGCAGATCATCCGGCAAACTGCCCAGGTCGTCCGATGCTGTACTGAAGCACCAGCACGATGGTCCAAGTCTTGTGACCGTCGCACCGACTCCGCTCACACCGGCCCGCGGCCCAGCGCCGCACTCTGGAGGGTTCCCGCATGTTCATGAAGCATGGTCTGTCCGTCGCGCTCCTGCTCGTCGCCAGCGCTGTCGCCATCGCGCAGCCGCTCGACCAGAACGCCGCCGTCACCCTCAACGACGCCGGGCAGCCCGCCGGCGCGAAGCGCTGGGTCTGGGAGAACCCCGACAAGGCCTGGCTCAACGCGTGGTACAAGAACCGCAACGCGATCGTCGACGGCAACACCAAGCTCACCGCCGACCCAACCAGCATCCTCATCCAGTTCACACCCGGCACCACGCAGGCACAGGTCCTCGCCGCGCTGAAGACCATCGGCGGCCGCACCATCCAGACCTGGGGCCTCGTCCCCAACCTTCACCACGTCGCCATCCCCACCGACCGGCTCACCGTCGAGCAGGCCATCGCCGCCATCCGCGCACACGGCCACGCTGGAGGAACGATCGTCTTCGCCGAGCCCGACTACCTCGGCCACCTGGGCGCAACACCCAACGACACCTTTTACAGCCTCGAGTGGGGCATGAACAACACCGGCCAGACCGTCGCCAGCACCGACACCGGCACGGCGAACGCCGACATCGACGCCGACCTCGCGTGGGATGTCACCACCGGCAACGCCAGCTTCGTCGTCGGCATGTGCGACTCCGGCATCAAGGCGACCCACGAAGACCTCGCCGCCAACCGCTGGACCAACACCGCCGAGATCCTCGGCGACCGCATCGACAACGACGGCAACGGCCTCATCGACGACTCCTGGGGCTGGGACTTCTGGAACAACGACAACAACCCCACCGACGACAACGGCCACGGCACCCACACCGCCGGCACCGTCGGCGCACAGGGCAACAACGGCAAGGGCGTCGCCGGCGTCTGCTGGACCGTCAAGCTCGCCGGCCTCAAGATCGGCTCACGCCAGGGCTCCGTCTCGACCTCCGCCGCCATCAGCGCCCTCAACTACTGCGTCGGCAAGCAGATCAGGCTCTCCAACCACTCATGGAGCGGCGGCGCCTTCACCGCCTCGCTCAACACCGCCATCACCAACGCCCGCGCGGCGGGCCACATGCTCATCTGCGCTGCCGGCAACGGCGGCAGAGACGGCGTCGGCGACAACAACGACAGCGTCCCGCAGTACCCCGCCAACTACGCCCAGGACAACATCATCTCCGTCGCCGCCATCGACAACGACAACCGCCTCTCCACCTACAGCAATTACGGCGCAACCACCGTCGACATCGCCGCCCCCGGCGACAACATCGCCAGTTGCTCCACCGGCAGCGGCAACACCAACAACTCCTACGTCTACCTCAGCGGCACCAGCATGGCCACCCCCCACGTCACCGGCGTCTGCGCCCTGGTCTGGGGCCTCAACCCCACGTGGACCTACAGCCAGGTCCGCGCCAAGGTCCTCACCACCGGCAAGCCCGTCCCCGCCCTCACCGGCCGCTGCGCCACCGGCTCCTGCATCAACGCCAACAACGCCGTCCGCTGAGCCCGGCGCCACGAACCCGGAAAGCCACGGCACGAGTCGCCGAGCCACGCCCCCTCCTCGCCCAGAGGGCCGTGTGGAACGAAGCCAAGCGCAGTGGAACCGCAAGTCAGGCGCGCAGCCCGAAAGACTGCAACCGCAGCGACGTTGCCCGCGACCTCAGTCGCGGGTAGCCATCAACAAAGCCACCCCTCCGCTGTGGAGCGAGGCACGAGCGGCTCCTGTCTTCCTCTCACGTCTCACGTCTCACTACGGGCACCCGGCGAAGAACTGATCGATGAAGACAACAAAGTCGTTGTTGTCGAACTGGCCGTCGGGGCCGAAGACTCCACCCGTGCTGCCGAGGTCGGCGGCGGGCTGCTGGTTGAAGAAGAGGTCGATGAAGACGACGAAGTCGTTGTTGTCGTGCAGGCCGTCGCGGCCGGGGATGCCGCCCTGCTGGCCCACATCAGACGGGTCGACAAAGAGCTGGGCCGCGTTGCTGGTCACGCCCCCGCAGGCGTTGGTGACGATGCAGTCGTAGGAGCCGGCGTCGGCGGCAACGGCGTTGGTGATCGAGAGCATGGCCGTATCGGCCCCGGCGATGTGGCCGCTCGCGTTGAACACGGAGACGCTGTTGTAGCGCCACTGGTAGGTAGTTACTCCCTCACCGGCCGTCACGGAGAACGCCGCAGCGCCGGAGGAACACGCCGACGCGGGTGAGGGCTGCTGGACGATCACGGGATAGGTCATCGAGTTCAGCAGGACGGACACGTTGTTGCCGAAGTAGTTCGCTGTGACCAGGTCGGCTCTCCCGTCGTTGTTCAGATCCGCGGCGGCGATGGAATATGGATTAGTGCCGACCACGCGATTGATAGCGGGCTGGAACGTACCATCGCCGCTGTTTCGAAGGATGGAGACGGTGCTATCAAGGCGGTTCGCGACGGCCAGGTCGGGTGTCCCATCGCCGCTGACATCCCGAGCAACAACGAAGAACGGGCTGTTGCCTACGCCGAGACTGATCGCGGGCTGGAACACTCCGTTGCCGTCCCCACGAAGCACGGAGATGGTGTTGCTTCCATGGTTCGCGACGGCAAGATCAAGCCGGCCGTCGCCGTTGAAGTCGGCTGTCGCGACCGACTTTGGGTTGGTCTGCACCGCGTAGTTGACCGGGGCTGGAAATGTGCCGTCGCCGTTGCCGAGCAGGATGGATACGGTGCCGGACACGTAGTTCGTGACGGCCAAATCGGGCCGCGAGTCTGCGTTGAAGTCGCCCGCCGCGACGGCCGTCGGACTGCTGCCGACGCCGTAATTGACGACGGCTTGGAACGTGCCATTCCCGTTGCCCAGCAGAATCGAAACGGCGTTCGGGGCAGGAGCCACCGCCACGGCCATGTCCGGGTTGCCATCGGCGTTGAGATCGGCGACCGCGATGGAGTTCGGATTAGGCCCGGTGTTTACGCTGAACGGAGACTGGAACGTGCCGTCTCCGTTCCCGATCAGGACGAAGACCGCGTGGCTTCCCGCGCCGTCATTGTTCGCGACCGCGAGGTCGGCCTTGGCATCGCGGTTGAAGTCGGCCACGACGACGTAGAACGGGTTGCTGCACGCCGGGTAGTTAGCCGCGGCCTGGAAGGTGCCACTCCCGTTGCCGAGCAGGATCGAGACGTTGGGGCTGTTGTTGTTCGCTGTGGCCAGATCGAGGTTGCCGTCGCCATTGAAGTCCCCGGTCGCGACAACCACCGGGTTGATGACCACGCTGTAGTTGGCCGCAGGCGCGAAAGAGAGCGGGCAGGAGTTGACCGTGAGCGCGGCCGCGCTGCT
>JAUXUZ010000093.1 GCA_030680655.1 Phycisphaerales bacterium | reverse complement strand
AACCGAGCGGATGTTCGGCTACGCCCACTCCGAGCTGATCGGGCAGAACGTCAAGATCCTCATGCCGTCGCCGTACCACGAGCAGCATGACGGGTACATTTCGCGGTACAAGCAGACGGGCGAGAAGCGCATCATCGGCATCGGCCGCGAGGTCCAAGCCCGCCGCAAGGATGGGACCGTCTTCCCCATCGACCTTGCCGTGAGCGAGGTCGAGGCCGGGGCGCTCTTCACCGGGATCATCCGCGACCTCTCCGAACGCAAGATTATGGAGACGAATCTGCGTCAGGCATACCGCATGGCCACGATCGGCACCGTGGCCGGAGGGCTTGGGCACGACATCAACAACCTGCTCTTCACACTCCGTGGGTGTACCAGTTTGCTGGGCATGTGTTCACTGTCGCCTGATGGCGCTGCGGCGGTCCAGACGCTGCGCAACGTCACCGACTATCTGCGGGACCTTTCCCGCGGGCTGCACCTGGTCGCGCTGGACCCGGAGAATAGAGGCGGCGGCACCTCTCAGACGACGTGCTGGGAGGAATGGTCTCCCGGGATGACAGCGCTGCTGAAGACCGTCTGTGGCCGCGAAGCCGCCGTCGAGTTGACGATCCCGCCCGGCCTGCCGGACGCCGGGATCGCGCCCCACCAGTTGACGCAGATTGTGTTCAACCTGGTCGGCAACGCCGTCCATGCGATCGGGGATGCGCCGGGGGCCGGTGGCGGCGTGGTGCGGGTCTCTGCCGGCCCCAGGCCGGGCGAGAAGGGCGTCCGGTTCCAGGTCGCCGACAACGGCTGCGGGATGTCCCCAGAGGTGCTCGCCCGCGCGTTCGAGCCGTTCTTTACGACCAGGTCCGGGCGGGGCGGAATGGGGCTCGGGATGGCGCTGATCAAGCGGTTGGTGACGGAGGCGGGCGGGGACGTCTCGATCGAGTCGAAGCCGGGGACCGGCACGACGGTGACGATCGATCTGTGCGCAGCGCCTGAGGTTGCGGTGGTGCCCGAGGCGGCGGCCGACGGTCCCAGTGCGATGGTCTCAATCGCCGATGATCGCGCGGCCGCCCTCGTGCGGAGTCTACTGGCGAGATTGGGTCTGGTGGTTCGGAGCGATAGTGAGCCCAACGGCGCGCGTGTCTGGGTTGTGGACCCGGCGGCTGTAGAAGTGAAACAGGTGGAGCGTTGGGCGGCCGATCGCGGGCAGCAGCGGCGGCTGGTCTTGTTCGGCAAGCCTCCTGCGGACCCTGCGTCCGCCTGGGAAGCGCTCCAGCCCCTGGTCATCGAGGACCCGGACGACTACGAGGGCGTGCGTACGACGATCTCGCGTGCGGTGGCCGCCGTGTGAAGAGGGCGGAGAAGGGCGCTGCGGGCCTGTTCCGCCTCTGCGAGGCCACTAGCCGATTTTTCCGCGGCGGATAACCGGCCGCTAAACGCGGTTCCCTACGTGTTCACGCTCCCAGACCCGGCCGAGATTCAGGCGGGGCCGCGGGCCTCGCATCCTCAACACGAAGCGAATCCCTGAGATCGCCGGGCACATCACTTTGCGCAAACCTTCATGCGCGGGCCGTTTGGAAACCATGCCGATTATTCCGGGCGCTCGTGAAGTCCGCACCGGCGGAAGGCCAGGCCAAGCCGACGCTTCAATCGCCGGGTGGCACCGGCAACGGCCTTGCGTTGCCCGTGTGCCTTGCTGGAACGCCACATCCACGGGCAAGCCTCAAGGCAGCCTTGCCCGTGCCACCCGACGCGGAAGCTTTGCCCCGGCCACCCGCCGCCGATGGTGAACGGTTCATTTTGAAATGAAGCATTCGCAATCCGCCCTGACGCGTGCCGAACGCGCCAACAGAGGCCCGACCGGAAGGAAGGGCTGGCTGGACTGCATGCGCCCACCCAGGCCCGACCGGAAGGAAGGGCTGGCTGGACCAAATGCGCCCACTGAGGCCCGACCGGAAAGGGACCGTGCGTTCAGGAGCGGAGCGTATGAACGCCGGAAGTTCTGAAGTCCCCGAACGGGCAGCGGCCTCCCTGGTGCGAGCCGAACGCCCACCGAGGCCCGACTGGAATGGAAGGGGGGGAGGGGGGGGAGGGATGATCTGGATGCTCTGTTCGCCGAGCGCTGGCCGCCGCCCGCCTTGGACCGCGAAGCGGTCATATGAAGTAGCCGGTGGTTGAGGCGGTGCTCTGACCGCCGACACCACCGGTAGGACGTGAACGAATCACCCCTTCAACAGCCGCGCAGTGTGCAGGCCGAAGGCCGGATCTCGATGTTCGAATCGGAAACGGAGATGCATTGGCGGTGCTGCCGCCCCCGCACCCCCGCCGGAGCAAGACACACGGGCAAGCCTCAAAGCCGCCTTGCCCGTGCCACCCGACGCAGCGGCCTTGCCCCGGCCACCCGCCGCGGGCTCACCTCTCAGCGGGCTGGAGTGTGGCGGCGTGTTCGCGGTAGGCCGCTTCGAGGACCTTGATGTTCTGTGCCAGGCGGGCGCGCAGCATGATGCTCACCACGATCAGCGTGATGCCGAGCCCCAGCGGGATGCAGCCGACGATCACCATGACCATCGGCACGCCGATAAGGCACATGAGGCTGCCGCCGACAAGGAAGCCGACCAGCGCCATGCGAACCAACTTCATCTTGTCGAGCAGGTTCGCGTACCGCGACCGCACCACCTGCGGGTCAGTGCTGCCGCCATCTTTCAAGTACCCCAGCGCAATGCCGCGGTCCATTTTCGTAAACGGATGCATGTGCTCTCCCGGTTGTCAGCGGAACGTCGCTGAGGGTACACAGGCAGGCGTTGTGATTCGCGTTGGTTGACGGGTTGCAGCGACCGACTATCGGCGCGGCCAGACGGGCCCGGTGTGGCGTGGGCAGTCGGGAGACGAAAGGCGTTCGACGCTGTGCAAAGGGGGTGACCCATCCCACGATCCGTTGACACAACCCCGCCGCGGCTACAACAGCCGGGGCCAAGGAGTGTCAAGATGGCAAGGAAGGTCTATTCTGAAGAGTTCAAGAAGGGCGCCGTCGAGCAGGTCATCGCCCAACGCCACACCGCCGCCTCCGTCGCGGAGCGGCTGGGCGTCGGCTACGACACGCTCCGCAAGTGGGTCGAGCTGGCCAGGTACAACGCCGACAAGTCGCTGGTCCCCACCGACCTCCCCGCCGAGCAGCGCATCCGCGAGCTCGAGAAGGAGAACGCACGCCTCCGCACCGAACGCGACATTTTAAAAAAAGCGGCGGCCTACTTCGCGAAGGAGAACCTGTGAAGTTCGCCTACATCCGCGACCACCGCGAACTCTTCGGCGTCGGGGCCATGTGCGCCGTCTTCGGCGTCACACCCGCCGGCTTCTACGCCTGGATCAAACGACCCCAGAGCCCACGCGCCGCCCGTGCTGCGGAGCTGGCCGCGCAGGTCAGCGCGGTGCACCAGGAGGTCAAGGGCGTCTACGGCAGCCTCAAGATCACCAGGGAGCTGCGCCACCGCAAGACCATCGTCAACCGCAAGACCGTCGCCAGGCTCATGCAAACGCTGGGGATCCGCTCCAAAGTCGTCAGGAAGTTCCGCATCCAGACCACCGACTCGGCCCACGCCAACCCCATCGCCCCCAACGTGCTCGCTCAGAACTTCGCCTCCGCCGATGCACCCAACCGGGTCTGGGGCGCCGACATCACCTACATCGCCACAGACGAAGGCTTCTTGTACCTGGCGGGTGTGATCGACCTCTACAGCCGCAGGATCGTCGGCTGGAGCATGGACGACTCGATGACCACCGATCTGGTCGAGGACGCGTTCAACGCGGCCCTCCTCTCCCAAAAGCCTGCCTTGGGCCTTCTGCATCACTCCGACCGCGGCGTGCAGTACACCAGCGCACGCTACCGGCAACTGCTGGCGTCCAGCGGCGTCGTGGCGAGCATGAGCCGCACCGGCAACTGCTACGACAACGCCATGGTCGAGTCGTTCTGGGGCAAGCTCAAGACCGAGATGGTCTACCACGAGCGCTTCACCACCAAGGCCCAGGCACGCGCCGCCGTGTTCGAGTACATCGAGATGTTCTACAACCGCAAGCGGCTCCACGCCGCACTCGGCTACCTCAGCCCCGAAGCGTTCGAGGCTCGTAGAGTTGGATGAAAGTCGGTCAACGGAGAGTGGGTCAGGTCAGGGCGACCCCCTTTGCGAACCCCCGGGCAAGGCATCAAGGCACACCGTTCATCGGCGTTCCGCTGGTGCGGCGACACGGTTAAGGGCACGCAGGCTTAGGACGACTTGGTGGTCGAGCGCAGGTAAATTCTTGGCTTGGCAATAGCCTCTAATCCAAGTTCTTCGCGGAGCCGCGAATGTAGCTCTTGCAGGAGCTTGTCGAGCGAAGCCCCGCCTGTGTCGGCGATGCTCCGAGCAACCTCGGTCGCCAACTCAGCTTCCTTGGGAGACCCAAAGAGCTGTATGTCGGCAATGACACGCGAGAGTTCGTTGATGACGTCTCGAGGTTGATTGCTCAGCCTCTCCAACTCGCGATAGGCTACAATGAGGTATTTCACCCCAACCTCGCGGCGCTCGGCCTCGATCCCGCGGGCTTTTTCTAGGCGGTGCACAAACCACCAGCCGCCAACCGCGACGACTACCTGCGCCACTTGGCCAAACAGATTGATCCATGCGTCATTTGATATCCCTGCTAGGCAGAGGAGCATTGGCAACTCTCCTTGTGGCTCCTAGAGCATTGGCTTTGGAATATGCCCAGGGTTTGCCATTACTCGTTGGTTTTGCGGGATGACCACTTTCGGCGGCGGCGGGGAAGCCGTCCGTTCTTGGCGAGTGTTTTCCGGCGCTGGGGGTGGGGGCGGCGGTTGCGCGGGCTTGTCGGAATTAGCCATTCGGTTTTCCCTTCGGGATTGGTACCTGCTGAGACTCGATCAGGTGAATGTTCTCAGGGGCGGGCTGTCGCGGCGGGGGCGGCGGC
>JAUXUZ010000311.1 GCA_030680655.1 Phycisphaerales bacterium | reverse complement strand
CCTTGTCCAGCGCCAGCAGCGCCGCTGCTCGCGCCGACCAGTCGGTAGTTGTTTCCGAGTAGGTATCCACTCGGAACTGACCCTCGAACGCGAGCCGCTCAGTTGCCTGCCACCGATCGGTGACAAAGGCGCCGAGCCAGTGCTCCTGCACGCTCGGGTCTTGGAAGATGATGTCCTGCGGGTCGAGCACGGTCTGGTCGATCTGCACAATCCTCGCGTTGCCGCCGACCATCACGCGGTTCTCAGCGGAAGTATTCCACCCGTATTGAGCTTCCAGGTCGTTCTCTACGCTGTCAACTCGGAATAGTGTGGTTCGATTCTCGCTCGCGATGTTGCAGAACCACTGCAGGTAGCCGCTCGAACCGTCATCAAACTCTCGCTCCAGCTTTGCAAATAGCCGCTCTTCGTCAAGGCGCTCGTCCTTCTTCGGCCAATAGCCAGCAAAATCGATGTCGCCCCGTTCGACGTGCGCCCCCGCAAGGCCGAACCGCAGGCGGGCCTGGGCACCCAGGTTGTAGACGCCCTCGATATCGAACCGCGTTGACCGCGAGAAGTCGCGCGAACTGAACGTGTCGTGGTTGATCGCATCTTCAGAGCTCTCGTGATTCTCGTAGCCGAGCGAGGCCCGGAGTGCCCAGGCGTCCCCCTTGGTGCCGAACCGCACCTGAGAGTTCGTGTCGCCGAATTCGTTCATGCGGGTCGTGGCCATGAAGCCCTGGGCGTCTTCCGGTCGCTTGGTGATGATGTTGATCGCGCCGTTGAACGCGTTGGCGCCCCAGACGGCCCCGCCCGGTCCACGCACGACCTCGATCCGCTCGATGTCCTCCGCAAGCACAGGCAGGGCGCCAAAGTCGGCCACACCGAGCACCGGGTTGCCGGCGTTGCGACCGTTGATGAGCACGATGGTGCGGTCGGCGTAAACATCGTGCAGGCCACGCACACCGACCGCCCAACGGTTTCGGTCGATCCTCAGCACGTTCATGCCGGGCACCTGCGAGAGCATCTCGGCGATATCCGTCTCGCCTCGATAGTGGATGTCCTTCCAGGTGACAACACTGACCGGGACGCTGAGTTCGCTCAGTTTCTGCACCCTCCGCGAGGCCGAGATCACCACGGGCACATCCTCGAACATCAGCAGGTCGTCACTCGGCTGGGAGGTCTGTGACGCGATGATGGCGGGTGCTGCGCTGCCCTGCGGCGTGATCGCGGTCTCGGCGCCCGGCGCTGGACTTGCCGACGTGAACGGTGATGGAACATCGGGTTCCGCATAAGCGATCGAGCCTCCCGCGAGCAGCACGATGCAAGCAGCAGGGGATCGCACAGCGGCCAACAGGCCATGTCTTGTCTTGGTCATTTCAGCGACTCCGAGTTCGATATCCGGACGCGGTGCACGGGACTGGAACTGAATCGACCCCCCGAGGATGTACCTAAAGGCCTTTTCGCCGCAATCCGGACGACGACCCGTTCTGCTCGCCCACATGCGTGCCAGCGGGCCACGCATACCGACGCTTTCGGAGCCCTTGGTTATCGGTCGAATCGTTCAAGTTCGGGCCCCGGGTTCCAAGGTGGCGCGAGGGGAGTACGGGTTCGCCCCTATGGCCCCATCAGTCGACGATCTGGATCGCGCCGGGGTATACTGCCCGCAGCCGCGGGCGTAGTTCAGCGGTAGAACGTCAGCTTCCCAAGCTGAATGTCGGGAGTTCGATCCTCCTCGCCCGCTTTAGCGCCAGCCCAGTGGCCGTCTGCCGCAGCCTGGCGGTGCTGCGACGTTCGGCACAACGGCAAAGGCACCACCGTTTGGGTGTATCCTTTGGCGTGGTGCACACGATCCGGATCCTCACCCCGAGCGACGCTGTCGCCTACACCGTGCTCCGCCGCGAGATGCTCTTTAACTCGCCCTGGGCCTTCCTCCGCTCGCCCGACGACGACCCCGGCTGCAACGCCGTCGGGCTGGCTGCAAGCATGAGCCGGCCGTCAGGTGGCTTTTCGATCGCCGGTGGTTTCACTGTCGAGAACGAACTCGTGGCCGTCGCGGGGATTCGCCGCGAAGAGCCGGTCAAGTCAGCCCACCGCGCCACACTCTGGGGCGTCTACGTAACACCTTCTCATCGTGTCAGGGGCCTCGGCCGCAGCGTTGTCGATGCGGCCGTCGAAGCCGCCCGCAATTGGCTGGTTGTCCCGCGCATCGAGTCGGTCGGGCTCAGTGTCTCCGAGAAGTCTTTGGCCGCGAGCGCACTCTATGCCAAGATGGGCTTTGTTCCGTGGGGCGCCGAGCCCGACGCCGTTCGTGTCGATGGGCAGAGCTTGGCGGAGACGCACATGTATCTGCGGCTGCGGCGAACAGCCAGGGCGCTCTGATCGCCGACCCACCTTGACGATGAACAGGCATGCGTGCAGTTGAGAAGCGGCGGTCCCTGCGTACACATCCGGTCAGTTTCAACTCTGGCGATCGTTCGTTCGGGGTCAGCAACCGCCGAAAAACGCGTCGATGTAGACGATGAAATCGTTGTTGTCCCACACCCCGTCGGCCTGCGGTACACCGCCGGTTCCACCCACGTCGGCCCGTTCATCGTGCGCAAAGAAGTAGTTGATAAACACGATAAAGTCGTTGTTGTTGAGCACGCCGTCGGCGCCCGTTACGCCCCCGACCGCGCCCAGATCGGCGGCGCACCGCACGGCCGTCGGCTCTGAGAGCGCCACGCCCCCCCCCGCACGGCAGGCCGCTCACCACGCAGTCATAGGTGCCGGTGTCGTCGATCACCGAAGAGTCGATCGTCAGTTCGTGCGTTCCGGCGCCGCTGAACCGTCCGCCGTCGAACAGATCGACCCCGTTTCGACGCCACCGGTACGTCAGCCCCGAGCCTGACTGCCAGTCGAGTACGGGCGTCGCGGTAGCCGTGGCGGTCGCGATCGTCACGTAGTTCGCGGGCAGGAGCGGGAGTGTGAGTTCAGCCTCAAACGGCCGCCGCAGGGGCACCTCGCCGAAGAGGAAGTCGTTGAGAATCCCGGAGATGTCCATCACTGGGCGGAAGGCGATCGAATCGACAGCAGACAAGCTCGCCGGCGCGACCACTCCGAACACGGCGTACCCCTCGCGCCCTGGCTGACCCGGCACCGCGTCAAGGCTGAAACGCTCTCCCGGTACGTCGGTGTTGTTGTCCGAAGTGTTGATGAAGAATTGGCTCGTCGCCGAGTTCGGGTCGGCCGTGCGCGCCATCGACAGCGTGCCGCGCAGATTCCCTTGTGGGTGCTCCAGTGCGATTGGAGGGAAGACCGCGATCGGGGCTGGCGTTTGGGCCGCCGACAGCGGTTCTTCCTCGGTCGCGTACTGTGTGACGGCGACAGTGGGGGCAAGAAAGCCGCCACCCTGGATAACCCCGATCAGCGTCTGCACGCTCAGTGGTACGGAGCGGTGGAAGATCGACCCGTCGTAACGCCCTGCCCGCACGTACCGCAGGAAGTTCGCCGAAGTGCTTGGAGCGCTGTCGAGAAGCAGCGTGATGTCGATGGCGCCCTGGTTTGTCTCCATGTGCACACCGGTGAGCACCGAGAGCGAGAACACGGTCTGCCCGCCGTTGACGATCAGTTGTGAACCGGCGGAAGCAACAAAGGTCGGGCAAACAGTCTGCGCCGTAACCGCCAGTGGCAGCCCCGCGGCCGCTACGGCCATCCCAAGGTTCAGCAAGCGCCTGTTCAGTGGTTGATCCTCTCGTTTGGCCGCTGCCGTCGCGGGCCACTCGTCACTGCCGATACGCACGTGCGCCCCCTCTGTATCGCACAATCTCAGGGGTTTCGCCAACCCGGCGCCTCCATTCAGGGTTCCGGTCACCCGATATCGGACCACCTACCAGATCCCTCGCCTTGCCCGCAGTTCTCCCTTACCATCGCCCCACATGCTCACCCCAGCCTTCTCTACCGTCGCCTGCCCAGAATGGACCCTCGACCGCGTCGCCCTTGCCGCTCAGCGCCTGGGCTTCTCTGCGGTGGAACTGCGTACTTTCGGCGTTGACTCGCGGCGGTTCGCCTGTGATCCAGCGCTCACCGACGCGGCCAAGGTCCGCCGGCTGTTCGCAGAGGCGGGCGTCTCGATCTGCTCGCTCGCAACCGACATCGTCTTCGACGCTCCGGTCAATCCTCCGATCATCGGCCACCTCATCGCCGATCAAGAGACCGCCGTCAGGGCAGCGCAGCGGGCGGTAGACCTGGCGACCAGCATCGAGTGCCCCTTCGTCCGGGTGTTCGGATTCCGTCTCAGCCAGAACGAGCAGGGCGGCAACGGCAGGACAAACGGTGTTGCCCGAATCTGCGACCGCCTCGGCAAGGTGCTTGACCACGCTCTCAAGACCGGCGTAAAAGTCGCGTTCGAGAACGGCGGGTCGTTCGCGACGAGCTCGCAGGTGGCCGAGATTCTCTCGCACTTCCGCAGCCCTCTGCTGGTGGCCAGCTACAACGCGGCGGCGGCACAGCTCGCCGGCGAGAACCCTGCTGAAGGCGTCACGCGCCTCACCGCCGACGGTGGGCTTGGGCTGCTGCGCGTCAAGGACATCAAGGATGGTCGGCCGGTCGTACTCGGAACGGGAGAGATCGCGGTGCGTGACGCCGTTGTCACTGCCGCGCGCACAAGCGGATCGGCATCGATCCCTGTTGTGTTTGAGTGGGACCGAGCCTGGATCCCCGACATCGGCGAGGCAGACTTCGCCCTCGACCACGCCGCCCGCACGCTCTGGCAGTGGGCAGGGAGCGGTGCGCCTGCGCCGGCGGCCCGGGCACCGATCCCAGCCAGCGCATACTGAAGTGCGCTAGAGCCCTGGGTGCTGCAACGCTCGGGGCGGTCACGCGTTTCCTGCCAGCTGAGCGCTGATGGGACCAGTCGCCTCACTTTGAGCCACCACACATGCCTCAACGCGCCTCCAACCCCACGGCGATGCACGGCCCACGCGCGGGGCTTGATGGTGCAGCGCTCTCGCGATGGATCATCGATACCTGCACCCGTTCCGACGCCGACGGAGGTCTTGGTTTCACCGCCGCGGGAGTCTGCGCTGCCGATGCGCCGCCGGCGGAGGACGTCGCCGTGCTGGACAAGTGGCTCAAGACAGATCGCGGCACGATGGACTACATGTCAGCTCAGGCGGCCGAACGCATCGATCCAACGCAGGTGTTGAGTAACGTCCAGAGCGTAGTGATGGTCGCCGATCGATACGCATCGCGTGACGGCGGGATCGATGCCACGGCAGAGGCCGATCGTGCAGACGGGCTGCTCCGTGGTCGGGTCGCCCGCTATGCGCGCGGTCGCGATTACCACGCCACGATCAAGCGGCGTGTGCACCGCCTGGCCGATTCGCTCCGCGCCGCGTTCCCGACCGAAGCGTTCCGCACGTTTGTTGACACCGCTCCCGTGCTGGAGCGACGCTTTGCGCAGCGGGCCGGGATCGGGTGGCTCGCAAAGAACGCCATGCTCATCCACCCGGTGCACGGGTCGTACCTGCTTCTCGGCGGGCTGTTCACGACGCTCCGGCTGCCCGAGCCTCCACAAAGCGAGCAGCCGACCCACACCGATCACTGCGGCACGTGCACGCGGTGTATCGATGCCTGCCCCACAAGCGCCATCGCCGCTCAGCCTCTTGCAGGAGCGCCCGGGTCCCGACCCCGAATCGATGGCTCACGATGCATCAGTTACCTGACGATTGAGCACGAAGGCGTCATCGACCCAGCCCTGGCCGAGCGGACTGGAGACTGGGTCTTCGGCTGCGACGTCTGTCAGGAAGTCTGCCCGCACAACTCGCCAAGACCGGGCCAGCCGGACGCATCGGTGAGGGACGAGTACACCCCGCAGCGGGCGACGCTGCCGATCCTGCAGATGGCGGATTGGAAGAGTGCCGACCGGTCACTCCTCACTGTTAGCTCGATGAAACGCGCAACGGCGGAGATGTTCCGCCGCAACGCGGCGCTGGCACTCGCGAGCAGCTACCGCCAGACCCGGGATCCTGCGGCCTTGCAGAGACTGCGTGGCATGCTCAACGACGAGTGCGCAGTGGTCGCTCAGACCGCTGCAATGGCCGTTGCCTCGCTTGGCTGAACCTCGACGGCCGGCGGGGCGGACGCCTATGAAAAGGCCCGGGCTGTTGCCCGGGCCTTGAAGAATGAGCATGTTCCGCCTGAATCGACTGTCGGTCAGACGCCGCAGCCGGCGAAGAACTGATCGATGAACACGATGAAGTCGTTGTTGTCGAAGAGGCCGTCACTACCCGCTACGCCACCCTGCGAGCCGCTGTCGGCGATCGGGTTCTGGCTGAAGAAGTAGTCGATGAAGACAACAAAGTCGTTGTTGTTGAGCAGACCGTCAGGGCCCGGGATGCCACCCTGGCCACCGATGTCGGCCGGGCCGCAGGGTGCCGGACCCGAGGGCGCGAGAACGACGAACTGGTCGCCCGCAAGTGCGGAGAAGTCGATCGTGCGCGGGTCGCCCAGGTTGGGGGCTTGACCGCCGTTGAGCGGCAGTCCGCCGATGACCTGGTTAGCGACAAAGGCGTAACGATCGCCACCCAGGGCCGGGCCCTCGTTGCTGATGAACCCGGCCACACGGATCGGGCTGCTGCCGTCCCACCCGCCGTCGATCAGTTCAGACAGCGCGATCTCGATCTCGGCACCGGTGGTTACCGCTGCCGCACCCGTCGCATCGGCAACGGTCACACCAGCGACGTTCGAGTTGTCGATCGCCATCTTGATCAGGAACGGGAGAGGCTGCATGCCGTTGCTCGCCTGCGTTGCGCACGTGCGCGGCGCGTAGTTGCAGTAGATGTTCGCGTTGCTGGCGAACGCGTCGAACTGCGGCCCGTCGAAATCCATGGGGAAGTGACTGGGGTATTTCCGCCCGCCGTCGTAGGCACCGTAGTCCTCGGCGCGAAACAGGAAGTCCTGACGCATGCCCGAGGTGCGCAGCACCGCTGCGTTTGCGTAGGTCTCAATGAACGGGTTCGATGTCGCACGCGGGCCTGTCGTGCAGACGACCCAATAGTCGGTCTCGAACCCGATGTCGAACCGAACGCCGTTCGCTGGAACTGGGTTCCCAAACTCGTCGGTGCCGAGTGTATCGGCGCCCATGCGGTTGAGGCCGTTGAAGTCGATGTCCGGATTGCCGACGTAGTTTAAGCCGGCAGCGGTGCTGCCACGGAGACGGTTCTGACCGCCGGACTGGCAGTCAAAGAAGAGGTTGAGCTTGGCGTAGTTCGAGTTCAAGTTGCCGGTGACGAGAAGGTAGAGTTTGCCACCCTCGATCTTGCTGTAGACGCTGTCGATCTCGCTCCCGTAGGCGTGGTCAACGTGCGGGGCGCGGAAATCGCCTCCGACCTGGCCTCCGACGACGCCGGCACTATTGGCGTTGCTGAGAGCCGCGCGGATCGCCGGAGCGCCAACGTCGCCGCCCGATAGCGTTCCATCACTGAAGCCGGCGACCCCGGGGAACACGGTGCTGCCGGCGTACGCGTTCGTGCCCGGCACACCCGACTGCAACGTGATGTGGTCAACGTAGATGAGGAATTGGTCGTTCGCCAGCGGCGTGCCCTCGGGCTGCTCGGTGCGGTTGGCGTTGACTGAGACGAAGTAGTCGGGCTCAAAGCCGGCGTCGAACGTGAGACCGGGGTCTGCGCCGAATGCTCCAAGCCCTTCGACCGGCGCCCCGACCCCGGCGAGGATCGTGTTCTGCCCACCCGCAACGGTGTCGAAGAAGATGTTGATGCGGTTGCCGTTGGCCTGCAGGTTGCCGGTGACCATCACGTAGAGCATCTGGGCCGTGTCGTTCTTGCGCACGCTGATGGCGTCCAGTTCCGAACCTTCTGGTCCAAAGTCCCCGGCGTAGACAACCTGACCGTGCCCAGCATCGCCGTAGCCGGTGCTGTTGGTCTGCAGCCGCGCGCCCGTCACAGCTCCGTAGCTGTCTCCCGGATCGTTCGGATCGCCCGGGGTGCCTGCCGATGAGCGGCTGCCGTCGATGCGGAACGGCGTGACTACCGATGCGATGGAGATGCTCGGCGTCGAGCCGGTCGTCGCAAAGAACTGATTGCCGGTGATCGTGTTGAAGTTGAGCGTGCGGGTGTATCCGAGGTTGGCGGTGTTGAGCACGAGACCAGGAAGGTTCTGGTTCGATGCGTTGTCGCCGAAACCATTCGTCAGCAGCACCTGCAGCTTGATCGCTGGGAGCGGCCCGGTGATGCCCAGTGCGCTGTAGGGGATCGCCATCTCAAGGCCTGTGCTGGCGGTGGAGGGATCGCCGACGCTGCCGGCACCGACGTCGCCCATGCCTGCCAGGTTGTCGCCGAAGGAGGCCACGGAACTGACCGGAACGGTCTGTACCCACTTGGGCGGCCCGTAGTTGTCACCCGCAGTAATCTTCCCATCGACGGTGACGTCGGCAGAAACCACCGAGCCCGCAGCGGCGGCCAGAACACAGGCAAACACGGCCAGATTTCGATCCTGCATCGTTTATCCTCTCAAAGGGTCGGGTGAAGAACGTGCGCTGTCGAGCTTGTCGACAGAGGTCCCCGGCGAAATACCACAGCCGGCGATTCGATCGCCAGCGAGTAGAAGGTACAGCATAAACCCCCCCTCGGCCAGTGAAGTCGGGGCTGCCACTGGCATAAAAGTCGTCCGATTACTGTAAAGGCTTGCACGGCGGCAATCTGGGGTGCCTCCGTCGCAAACAGGTGGCTGTCTAAATGACCTGCCAAAGTCCATTCGTCAATGAAAGCGATTGTGCGGGCTTGAGAATGGATCCGCTATCGGGAATACTTCGTAGTTCAAGTCGTCCCCCCCGCCTGCCATGACCTGTTCGGGGTGGCGCGGAGCTGCGCTGCTGGCGCAGGTGAAGAGCCGCGCCGTATCCAGGAGATCTGCAGATGCCGTCTTCATTTCATCGCAACGGAAACTCGCGGTTCGCGTTTACGCTTATCGAACTGTTGGTGGTCATCGCGATCATCGCGCTGCTGGTTGGCATCCTGCTTCCGGCGCTCTCTAAAGCGAGGCTCGCAGCGCGCACAAGCGTCTCGCTGAGCAACGTCCGTCAGATGGGCCTTGCCTTCACGCAGTATGCCAACGATCAAAAGGGGTGGTACCCGCTCCTGCCGTTCACTCAGCAGGCGGCGACTGCGTTCAGCGGCACCAACGGCTATCTGGATTTCCAGTACAACTGGGGCGGCGTCGCCGGGCTCTTCAGCCTCTTTCAGGCGGACCAGACCAACGCGAACACCGATCCCAAGGCTGGCTGGCGCCCGTACGGCGGCGCGTACCAGCCCGACAGCCCGCTGAACAAGTTCGACCAGGTTGCCAACGGCGAGAACGTGCGCAACCCGCCGATGGAGGCCTACATGGCGGGCTACGGCATGCTCTACAGCCCCAACGATCGCGAAGACCGTTACTACGGTCCGATCGCCGCCAACGGGCAGGCGTACTCGGGTGGCTCGCCGCGCATCCCCACGATGCCGAGCACGATCTTCGAGTGCAACCGCGTAAACATTTCGTACATGTACATCGCGGGCTTCAACGACAGCGAGTCGAAGATCGTCAAGCCCGCGCCGATGTGGGGTGACGACACCAACGGCTCGGACATTTCGACAAACGCCTTCTACGGCGGTGGCAGCGTTGACCTCAACGACCCCAACGCGAGCACCGCGAACTCGATCGCGGCGGGCGGCAAGCCGGGATTTTACGCGAAGGTCGACAATCAGGGCGCCGACGGTGGCGTTTGGGTGTTCACCGACGGGCACGGCGACTTTGTCGTGGGCTCGATCCAGAAGCAGTTCTTCGAGGGCCCATCGGCCGCGAACAACAACCACCCCAACTCGCAGTCTGTCAACTGTGTAGACATCAACCGGTCGCGCAAGCTTCAGACCATCGATTGATGTGCATGGTCTGACCATGAGGCGTTTCGCCAGCACGCGGGTGCGGTTCTACGCCGGCGTCGTGGTTACTCGATGCGTCCCGTTGGCCGCTTTGCTGTTCCCCGGCGGAATGTCCGGACCTTTGGCTATTCCAGCCAGTCCTTGTCCTTCAAACGCTGGGGCACGTACTGCTCGGTGACGTAGCTGATGTCCTTGGTGATCAGCGACTCGACCTCCATCTTGAAGCCGTTGTTGAGCAGGCCTTCGATCTCTTTGTGCCAGCCCTTGTGCCCCTCGAACCAGGGGTAGGCCATGATCTCCTTTGCGCGTTTGATATCGGTATCGGTGAGCATGATCTGCACATCGTCGCTGAGGCCGCAGGCCTTGTAGTCCTTGCTGCGGATGCCGAGGAACTTCGCATCGGGGATTGCGAGACGCTCGCTCTCGAACGCCAGCGAGATCGAGCCCTGCTTGATGACGCTGAAGATGTAGTGCCCCCACGGGTCGCAGTCGAGCAGGCAGTAGACGGGGAGGCCGAGCTCCTGGTTCAGGCGGCGGAGGAGCCGGCGGACGCCGCGCGTCGGCTGGCCCGATCCCTCGGTGAGGATGCAGTTGTGCTTCTCCCAGAAGCGGTCCTCGTTGAAGCGCCCCCAGACGGTGTCCTTCTCCACGTGCAGGACGAACTTCGCCTCGCACTTCTTGAACTGGATGACATCCGGCTCGACGATGCCCGGCACCGCGTACCCGCCCGTCCCCATGCGGCGGCAGTCGATCTCGTCGCCGTTATCGACGATGGTGATGTTGCCGACCATGGTGCCGCGCTTCTTGGCGTAGATGTGCAGCTCTTCGCGGAGGGCCTCGAGCGAGACCTCCAGGTCCTCGAGGATGCCGTCGGATTCGTCCTGGTCGCCGAAGGTCTTCTCACCCTTGGTGCCGGCGACGGTGTGGAGCCCCTTGTAGAACATTCCACGGAGGCTGAGGGTCTTCTCGGCGTCGATGAGCTGCTTGACGGAGTTTGAGTGCAGGCACGTCTGCATGAACTGCTTGGCCTGATTCAGGTTGAACAGCTCGCGCTCGGCCGCGGCATCGCCCATCTGCAGGATCCCCTGCTTCTTGTTCCAGATGGTGTTGCTCTTGGTCCGCAACGGGATGGCGAGTTTGGGCTCTTTGCCTGCGAGCGACTTCTTGGCGACGTCGTCGGCGAAGTCCACGATGCGGGTAAGCGTCTTGGTGTCGCGGTCCTTGACGGCCTTGTTCTGAGCCGCCGTGCGGGCGACGCGGGGGGCGCTTGTGCTCGCGGGGGGGGTTGCCTTCTTGGCCATCTGACGCACTCCTTTGCGGGCCGATTCTACCCGGCCGCCCTCGCTTCATAGGCCTCGCGGTAAGACGCGACCTATCTTGGGCCCATGCCCCCCGCACCCGCGCTCACACCGCCCGGCACAGACCTCCGCGCCGACCGCCTCCGCAAGCTGCCGCCGTTCCTGTTCAACGCCATCGATGACATGAAGCGTGCCGCCATCGCGGCGTGCAAGGATGTGATCAACCTCGGCGTGGGCGACCCAGATCGGCCCACGCCGCCGTTCATCATCGATGAACTTGACAAGGCCGCACGCGTACCGCTCAACCACCAGTACCCGGCGTGCTACGGGACCGGCCGGTTCCTGGGAGCGGCGAGCGCGTTCATGCAGCGGCGTTTCGGTGTGACGGTTGACCCGAAGAAGAACATGGTTGCGCTGATGGGTGGCAAGGACGGCATCGGCCACCTGCCGCTGGCCCTGCTCAACCCCGGCGATGGCGCGATCGTCTTTGCGCCGGCCTACCCGGTTTACAAGCAGGGCGCGATCATGGCCGGCGCGAAGGTGCACGTGTTGGAGACGTCGCCGGCCCATCGCTGGACGCCGCAGCCGGCTCAGCTCAGCGATGATCTGCTCAACGCCAGTAAGCTGATGTGGCTGAACTTCCCCGGCAATCCGACGGGCGTGACGATCGGCTCCGGCGAACTGAGTGTGCTGGCCCGGCGAGCGCTCGACCACGGCGTGAGCGTCGCCAGCGACCTTGCGTACAGCGAGTTGTACTTTGACGGCGCGGGGCCGGTGGCGTGCCCGAGCCTTCTCGCTGCGCCGGGCATCGATCACCTGCGAGACCACGTGATCGAGTTCCACTCGCTGAGCAAGACCTTCAACATGACGGGGTGGCGCATCGGCTTTGCGGTGGGACATGAGTCGCTAATCTCGGCGCTTAAGCAAGTCAAGGACAACTACGACTCCGGCCCGTTCAACGCGGTGCAGGACGCCGCGGCGGTGGCGCTGGAGCGTTTCGATGACCCGCTGATTATCGATGTGCGGCACGAGTACCAGGTACGTCGTGACGCCGCGGTCGCCGCGCTGCGGCAGATCGGCTGCCAGGTGGAGCCGCCGCGAGCAGGGATCTTCGTCTGGGCGCGCTGCCCGATCGACTCGACCACCGGCGAGCCGATGTCATCGTGGCGCTTCGTCGAAAAACTGATCGAAGAGGCCGGTGTGGTGACCGTCCCCGGCGCAGGCTTCGCCGAGAGCGCTTCGGACTGGTTCCGGCTTGGGCTGACGCGAGAAACACCACGGCTGCTGGAGGCGATGGAGCGGATCAAGAAGCTGCGGTTCTGACTCCCGGCGGCGAGGCGGCAGTTGGCTAACCGATCGTCTCGGTGCCGATATCCCGCCGCAGTTGCTGGCCAGCGAACTTGATGTGGTCGGCGGCTCGGTACGCGGCGCTGCGTGCGGTTTCGGCGTCGGAACCGGTGCCAACGACGCTGAGGACTCGGCCGCCGCTGGTGACAACCTCACCCTTCTCGTTCACCTTTGTGCCCGCGTGGAAGACCATTCCTCCGGCCGCCTCGGCAGCCTTGATGCCCGTGATCACGGATCCGCCGCGGGGACGCTCGGGGTACCCCTCGGCTGCCATCACTACGCAGACGGCGGTCGCTGCGTCGCCGGACTTCCACTTCAGGTCGATCTGGTCGAGCGTCCGCGTCGCCACGGCCTCGCACACGTCGATCAGGTCGGAGTCGAGCCGTGCCATCAACGCCTGGCACTCGGGGTCTCCGAAGCGGCAGTTGTACTCAAGGACCTTGGGCCCGCCGGGGGTGAGCATGATGCCCGCGTAGAGCACGCCGCTGTACTCCACGCCGTCGCGCTTCATCGCGTCGATCGTCGGCACCAGCACCTCGCGCTGCACGCGGTCGAGCATCTTGTCGTCGATATAGCTAGTCGATGCCGGGCAGATCGCCCCCATCCCGCCGGTGTTTGGGCCGCGCGCACCGTCGCGCAGCCGCTTGTGGTCCTGGCACGTCTCGAGCACATAGATCGTCCGCCCGTCTACTAGCGCAAAGACAGAAACTTCCCGCCCTTTGAGTTTTTCCTCGATCAGCACCGACTTCCCCGCGTCCCCGAACTCCTTCTTCACCATGATCCGCTCGAGCGCCTCAAGCGCCTCCGCTTGCGTGCTCGGGACGAACACACCCTTGCCCTTTGCGAGCCCGCACGCCTTGATCACGTGCGGCTCGGTGCGGCTGTCGAGGAACATTTTCGCTGTTTCGAAGTCGGTGAAGCTCCGCCCCTCAGCCGTGGGCACGCTCGCCTGGCGGAGCACTTCTTTGCAGTACGCCTTGTTGCCCTCGAGCTGAGCGGCCTGAGCGCTCGGCCCGAACACGGCCGGAGCCGCGGCGCCGTCGAATCCCATGCCGCGGTTACCGTCTTCGCCGCGGAGGACGTCGCCGAGCCCAGCGCACAGCGGCTCCTCGGGCCCGATGATCGCCAGGCGGATCTTGTTCGTCACGCACCAGCGCTGGACGCGGAAGGGGTCCTTCACGCCACCATCCCACGGGAAGTCGATCGGCTTCGCGAGGGCCGCGATGCCGGGGTTGATCATCCCGTCGGGGGTGGCGAACAGCGTTCCGCAGCGGGGCGATTGGCTCAGCTTCCACGCCAGGGCGTGCTCGCGGCCACCACCACCAACCAGCAGAACGTTGATCTTTTCGGTTGCCATGAAGGGCCGATGGTAGCGGCGCAACGGCCCGGAGCGGCCGCGAGCTTGACTACCCGCCTGCGCCGCTCTATGGTCCGCACAGATTGCGGGGTAGAGCAGCCTGGTCGCTCGTCGGGCTCATAACCCGGAGGTCGTAGGTTCAAATCCTACCCCCGCTACTTTTCAGAATGACAAACCCCCGCGTTGCGAGACGCGGGGGTTGTCGTTTCCAATGGGCCCCGTTGTCGAGGCGGGCAGCTCGTCCTTCAGACTCGAGGCTCGCCAACCGTCACAACGACGCTTCCCACCTTGCGGCCAGAGTCCACACGGCGATGGGCCGCGACGATCTCGCGCATCGTGTATCGCCGATCGATCACGGGCTTGATGTGGCCGGCTGCGGCCAGGGTCATGAGAAACTCAAGGTCCGCTCTCTTCTCCGGCGTCACTCCACCCTTGACCCGTTTCCCACCGACCAGCAGCGTCCACAGCATCTGCCGGAACTCGGTCAGCGTGAGCACCGCGGCCAGAAACTGCCCGTTGGGCTTGAGCGTTCTCTTGCAACGCACAAACGACGTTGCTCCGACGGTGTCGAATACCACGTCGTATTCAGCAGCGTCTTGAGTAAAGTCCTCGGCGGTATAGTCGATCACCCGCGAAGCGCCAAGGGACCGGACCCGCTCAACGTTTGCCGCGCTGCAGACTCCGGTAACGTGCGCACCAAAGAACCCCGCGAGCTGCACGGCCGCGACGCCGACAGCGCCGGATGCCCCGACGACGAGCACACGCTGCCCCGGCTCAACTCTGGCCAGATCGCGCAGGTAGTACAACGCTGTAAAGGCACCAAATGGAATGGCCACGGCCTCCTCATGCGTGAGATTCGCCGGGACTCGCACGACCGGTGATGATTCGGGCACGCAGACCAATTCGGCGTGCGCTCCGAAGCGTATTCCGACGACGGCGACGACCGAGTCGCCTGACCGAAACGAGCTGACGTTCGCTCCGACCGCTTTCACGACGCCGGCGAGTTCGGTTCCGAGCACGCGTTGGCGAGGCCCGAACACACCCAGTGCCAGGCGCCCGATCAACCTGAACGCTGGCGAGGGCATACGCATCGTCCGCACTCGCGCATCGGCTGAGGTCACCGTGGTCGCTTTTACCTCGATCAGCAGTTCACTCTCGCGGGGCGCGGGCTCTTCGGCCTCTTGAATCTGCAGGACCTCAGGTGGACCATATTTCGGACAGACAACCGTCTTCATCCGCCAAGGTAGCGTCCTTCTGTGTCGAGGCCGGGCTGGCCGGCTTGCATGGCGAGCCGTTCTGGGGAGAGTGTCCGCTGCGCAACGAACCTACTCGCCTGGGCTGCAGCGTGAGCGCACGAACTGTGCGATGACCTGCTCTTCGTCGGTGGCGATGACGCGTACCGAAACAGGCATCTGCGATGCCGAAGCACCCGCGCCGGCTGAGATCTCTCCGTTACCCGCTGCGTTCTTGTGCTCTTCGAGCACGACGCCGAGGTGCTCCAGCCCGGCGCAGATCTGCGACCGCACAACAGCGGAGTGCTCCCCGATGCCGCCGGAAAAGACAAGCGTGTCGAGCCCGCCGAGCGTTGCCGTGAGCGCACCGATGTGCTTGCGTGCCTGATAGCAGAACAGGTCGATCGCGTCGGCCGCACGCGGATCATCGGCGCGGCGGGCGACCAGGTCGCGCACATCGGCGCTGGTCTCGGAGACGCCCAGGAGCCCGCACTCCTTATTGATGAAGTGGTCAAGCCCGTCGGGCGTCACCGCGCCCGAACGGATCAGGTAGGAGAGGAGGCCGGGGTCAAGATCACCCGGTCTTGTGCCCATGACCAGACCGGCGGTAGGGGTGAAGGCCATCGTCGTGTCGATCGCTCGTCCGCCCCGCACCGCCGCCATGCTGGCGCCCGAGCCAAGGTGCGCGAGGATGACCCGCCCGTTCGCCGCGGCGGGGCCGGCGGTTTCTTCGAGTCGCTGCATCAGGTACGTGTACGAGAGCCCGTGGAAACCGTAACGACGTACGCCCGCGCGTAAGAACCGGCGAGGGATCGGCAGCATCTGTGCAACGGCCGGCATGTCGCGGTGGAAGGCCGTGTCGAAGCACGCATACTGCGGGACGCCCGGGAAGGCAACGCCGCACGCTTCGATCAGCCGGATCGCCGCGGGAAGGTGGGCCGGATCGAGCGGTGATGCCGCTTGGAGCTCATCGAGAACATGAGTGGTGATGATCTGGTGTTCAAGCAGGCGTGGGCCGCCGTGCACCACGCGGTGGCCGATCGCCGTAACCGCGTGGCCTCTCGCCTGCACCTTCACCGTAGCCACCACCGCCTCGACGGCTGCGTCGATCCCGCCCGCACTCAGCTCACGTCTCTCGGTCCCGCCGCTGCCGTTGAATCGGAGAGCCAGCGACGCGCCGGCTTGACCGATCCGCTCGGCATGCCCCGACAGGCGCCTGTGCAGTGTCGGGGCATCAAAGACCGCGAACTTGACGCTCGAGGAGCCGGCATTGACGGCAACGATCACGCGCTCGCTCCGTGGTTCCACTTCCAGTTGCGCACTTCGGGAAGGTCGATGCCGTGCTCGACGATGTACCGCTTGTGCTCGGCGAGCTTCGCCAGCATGAGCTGCTTGAGGTCAGCGCCCCATTCGGCCGCGCGGGGGACGCGCTCGATCACGTCGAGCACCAGGTGGAATCGGTCGAGGTCGTTGAGCACGGGCATGTCGAACGTCGTCGTGATCGTGCCCTCTTCTTTGTACCCACGCACGTGGAGGTTCCCGTGGTTTGTGCGCCGGTAGGTGAGCCGGTGGATGAGCCACGGGTAGCCGTGGTAGACGAAGAGGATCGGGCGGTCTTTGGTGAACAGCCCGTCAAACTCCGTGTCCGTGAGCCCGTGGGGGTGCTCGGAGGTTGGCTGCAGCTTCATCAAGTCGACCACGTTCACCACCCGGACGTTCAGCGCTGGCATGTGCTGGCGGAGAATCGAGACGGCGGCCAGCACCTCGAGTGTCGGCACATCACCGCAGCAGGCCATGACGACGTCCGGGTCGCTCTTTTCTGCTCCGCCGCTGCAGGCCCAGTCCCAGGTGCCGATGCCCTTGGCACAGTGGGCCATCGCCGCTTCCAGGTTCAGCCACTGCGGGGCCTTGTACTTGCCGGCCACAACGACGTTGACGTAGTGGCGGCTCCTCAGGCAGTGGTTGTAGACCGAGAGCAGGCAATTCGCATCCGGGGGAAGGTAGACGCGCACGATCTCCGACTTCTTGTTGACGACGTGGTCGATGAAGCCTGGGTCCTGATGCGTGAACCCGTTGTGGGCCTGCTGCCACACGTGCGACGCCAGCAGGTAGTTCAGCGACGCGATCTTTTTGCGCCCCGGAAGCCCCAGGGTGACCTTGAGCCACTTAGCGTGCTGGTTGAACATCGAGTCGACGATGTGGATGAACGCCTCGTAGCTGTTGAATATCCCGTGGCGCCCGGTGAGGAGGTACCCCTCCAGCCACCCCTGGCACTGGTGCTCGCTGAGCACTTCAACTACCCGCCCCTCCATCGCGAGGAACTCATCGGTGTCGAGCACCGGAGCATTCCACTGCCGGTCCGTCGCTTCGAAGACAGCGTTGAGACGGTTCGAGAGTGTCTCGTCTGGCCCGAAGATCCGGAAGTTCCGCTGTTGCGCGTTCATCCGGATGACATCGCGAAGGAACACACCCAGCACGTGCGTGTCGGCCGCTTCGACGGCTCCG
>JAUXUZ010000081.1 GCA_030680655.1 Phycisphaerales bacterium | reverse complement strand
GATCGGCGCAGCTTGAACCCCGCCGCGACCCGATCGAGCCCCGTGGGCGCAGGCTCACGCCGCGCCCGCGACAGGAGCGAGAGATACAACGACTGGTACCGGGTCAGCGCTTGTGACATTGCTCTCTTGAGACCCACACCTTGACCTGGCTCTTTGCTAGAGGTTCACGCGCCCCTGAAGCATCTTCCGCACGCGGTCGAACGCCTGCCACGCCAGCGACCGGCTCGGCAAGGTGAACCGAACATAGACGCGCTCACCGGGGAGCGCACCGCCCGACACCAGCGCGCCGGCGACGGGCTCGATGTAGACGCTGAACTGCCTGCTCTTGGCGCCGGTCGGGTTGCCGCGTTCGTCGGAATCGGGCTCGACGGTTCCACCCCCGGCGAACGTCAGCGCACCGTGAGGGATCTGGCGCTGACCGCTGGGCACCGGCCGGGCCGTTCCACCCTCGATCACACTCGCCAGGTCGCCCGCCAGGCGCAGGCTCACCTCAAACTCCTTCGGCGCTGCATCGTCCTTGCCGAACAGCCAGTTCGCATCACCCTGGCTCATCAGGGCGTGCACGCGCAGGCTGGCGGGGTCGACGATCTCGCCGATCCCCTGGCCGCGCTTCACCCACATGCCCACCATCCTTGCCGGGTCGCCGTTGACCAGCACACCGTCGGCCGGGGCCCGGATCACCAGCTCACGCATCCGCTTCTGAAGCTCGGTGATGACCGTCTCGATCGCCTCAATCTGCCGCGCCACAATCTGGTCGGCCGCGGCCTCGCCACCGGCGCGCGCGTCGCGCAGACGCACCGCGTACTCGGCCCGTTCCGCGAGCGCCTGCGCCAGCATGGCGTCGAGCTCCGTGCTCTCGATCACCGCGATCACGTCGCCCGCCTTCACCCGCTGCCCCGCGCCGACGCGTGCGCTGGCCACCTTGCCGTCGGAGCCCGCGAACACGCCGACGCGCGTCGTGCTCTCGATCACACCCTGCGCCCGGCGCCAATCCGGGAGCGGCACGCCGCCGATCAGCACGCAGAAGCCGGCAACCATCGCGAGGGTGACCAGCACCGCGCGGTGGCGCTTGTCTGAGAGCTGCGGGCTGCTCGCCAGCCAGTTGATGAACATGCCCACCGGCACGATGAACCACGCGCCGAACGACCACGCCGCGAGCAACACCCCCAGCCCGAAGAGCTGGCCCATCAGCCACGTGAGGATGCCGAAGAAGACCAGCAGCCGGTAGATCATCGCCGTCACGCCGTAGATCAGCAGCGCCCACCATTCTGCACGCAGCTGCGTAACGGGCCGGACGTTCTCAACGCGGTAGACGTGCTTGCGGAACAGGTCCTTCAGGAGCGTGTTGGCCCGCTGAGACAGGTTGGGGATCTCCAGCGCATCGCTGAGGATGTAGTACCCGTCGAACCGCATCAGCGGGTTGCCGTTGAAGAGCACCGTGCTGATGCTGCTGGTGAGCATCACGTAGTACGCCAGCTGGTTCACCATCGTGCCCGGTGGGGTGTTAAGCCACACCAGCGCACAGACAGCGGCCGCGCCGAGCTCGAAGAACATGCCACCCATGCCCACGGCCATGCGTTTCCACTTGCTCGTGAAGGCCCACGCGCTCGACGCGTCGACGTAGGGAGATGGGAGCAGCACCAGCAGCATCGCGCCAAGCTCGGGCACCTGACCGCCGAACCGCTTGCAGATCACCCCGTGCCCGAGCTCGTGCCAGAGCTTGAGCACGATGTAGGTGCCGATCAGGTAGGGCCAGGCGTTGGGGTCGGTGACCGAATCGATGCCGCTCACCAGCCGCCCCCACTGGGGCAGCACGCTGACAACCGCGAAGATCACAAACGCCGCCCACGCGATGAACCCCCAGCGGTTGATCAGCGGCCTGAAGATCGGCTCAACGGCCGTCAGCAGCGCGTCGGGGTTGATCAGGCGCATCTTGAAGTACATCAGGCTGATCGCCTGCTGCATCAGCCGCTTCTTCACGCGGTCGCGCCCGCGCCGCAGCAGCTGCTCGGTCTCGGGAGACGCGTCAACGCTCAGCAGGTTGCTGTTGTAGAGCTGGCCGATCAGCTCGATTACCTCGTGCTGGGTCGGGGCCTTGTCGCCGAACTTCTCCAGGCTCAGCCGCCACGCCTCGTCCACGGTGCGGGAACCGTCCAGGGACGCGACAAAGTCGTACGCCACGGGGCTGAGCCGGTAGAACTGGTTGCTCGTTGGGTCGTGGGCCACGTGCCAGCGCCGGCCGCGGTAGCGCTGGCGCGTCACCTGCACGTGCGCGCGGAGGCGCGGGCGGGTTGCCCGCAGCCGGTGCCAGAATGGTGAGAAAGTCGGACGTTCCATTGGGGATCAAACAGCAGATGGCAAATAGCAAATGACAAATCCGGAATTGCCACAGCCTCTGTCTTTCATTTGCGATCTGCTATTTGTCATTTGCCATTTCTCTTACCACAGCCACAGACGGACCTGGTCGATCACCCTCCGGGTGCCGATCCACAAGAGCGTGCGCTGGCCCGCGTCGATGCGAACCTGTCCTTCCATGCCCGGGCGCATCCAGTCCGACGGGGCATCGATGTTCGCACGCACCTCGAAGAGGTTCTTGCCGTCCTTGGGCATCGCCATCGGCACGATCGTCTCAACGGTTACATGGAACCCCTCGCCCGGCCGTGCCTTGGTGGCGATCTCGCCCCGCGTGCCCTGTTTGACAAGCGCGATGTCGCGCTCGTCCACCCGCGCGACGGCCATCAGGTCGTTCAGCGGCGCCAGCAGGAAGAGCTCCTCGCCGCTCTTGACCGATGCACCGATCTTGTCGCGCAGGTCGCCGGCGATCACGACCGCGTCGATCGGCGCGGTGAGCCGCGCGTTGCCGATGCGCACCTCCGCCAGGTCTTTCTCTGCGCGGGCCTTGTCGATCGCCGCCTGCGCCATCTGGGCCTCGACCACTTTGCCGTCGCGCCGCGCCGTCGAGAGCTGCTTGGTCCCCTGCTGGATCTTCGCGTCGGCCTGGTCGCGCTGGAGCAGCAGTTCGCGCGTGTCCATCTCGAAGACCGTGTCGCCCGCCTGCACCACCCGCCCGGGCTGGACGCCCTCGCCGATCCGCGCAACGACGCCGTCAAACGGCGCGGCGACGGTGCGCTGCACGCGCGGGCGCAGCTCGACCGTCGCGCCCACGCGGTGCTCGATCTTGAAGAACGTCACGAACAATGCAGCGACAAGGGCGAGCACGGCGACGGCCTTCCAAACGGTGTGCCGCGTGCCGACCGCCCACGCCAGCGCCTTGCGGCCGTCTCCCAGCGCCCGGCGCGGCAGCAGTCGGCTGTCGCTCCACTTCACAGCCAGCACAGGGCTCACCAGGTCCATCGCCGCCTGCAGGACCTCCACGCCCCGCAGGTCGAGCCCGCCCGTCTTGGCGTCAACGCGCTTGAGCTCAACCAGCAGGACCCCCAGCGTCTTGTCGCCGTCGCGCAGCGGCACGCTGCACAGGCTGAGCCTCGTGTCGCCGCCGGTCAGCTCGCGGTGCGCACTGGTGATCGCCTGCGAGAGCAGCAGGTCCGCCCCCGCGGCGGGGGGCGGGAAGAGCACCGCCTGCTCCTGATCGGCGCACTCGTCCATCGCGTCGGCGATCTGCCGGACCATCTTGGTGCGGGTGTCGAACTTCTCCGCGTCGCTCAGCGCGACCACCGTGAC
>JAUXUZ010000079.1 GCA_030680655.1 Phycisphaerales bacterium | reverse complement strand
CTGCAGCTTGACCTGCGGATCATCGACGCCTTCGCCACCGCCAGCGCCAACCCGGCGGCGGTCTACACCGCGGCGCAGATCGATCCGCCCGCGGTGCCCGCCCCGCTTGCGCCCCCCGGCGCGGTGACGGGCATCACCGTCGGCATCGATATCAACACCGGCGCCACCATCATCAAGTGGAAGGGGAACAACCCCGGCGGCAGCTCCAACGTGGCGTACATCGTCCGCCGCAAGCTGGCCAGCGCCACGGACTTCACGTTCATCGGCACCGCCGGCAACAGCGGCCCCGAGGCACGCACGTTCGTCGACTCAACGCTCCCGCAGGGTGTTGACTCGGTGTTCTACCTCCTCACCGCGACGCGCGGCAGCCAGACCGGGCCGTCGGTCCAGGTGCAGGTGCGCTTCGGCACCGTCGGCAGCGCCGGTCAGATCGGCGTGACGAGTGTGAAGTTGGCGGCGTAAAGGCCGTCGAGCATCGCAGAGAAACAAGAAGCCCCGGGCGTCACCCTTGCGCCCGGGGTTTTCCTATTCAATGGGCTTTAGCCTCCAGTCTGACCAAGCTCCCTGGCACGTGCCTTACTCCGGCGTGCCCGACCCGCGCGAGCAATTAGTATTATTCACTTGACTGAGGGGGTTCACGGAGGATACTTGAGCCTAGGAGATTCCCATGACAAGGGACCGGCTGTTTTCAGTTTCGCTCGTCGTCTTCTGCGGCACTGTTGTCGGACTGACCTATTCAGCGCTTGCGGTGTGGCCGATCGGAACTGTCGGCTGGAACTACGGGCGCCTCAACTGCTCGCAGCTTGGCGATCCCTGTCTCGATACGAAGTTCGAGTGCCTCAACTGCTGCCAGGATGCGGTGGGACATTCGTACCTTGATCCCAAGGACTTGGGAGATTGCGAGCAGTATTGCGACTCGAACCCCTGGACCACGAAATGTCCGTAAAGCGCTCGACCCTCAACATTGCTATCGGTGCGGTTGCCACAGCGGTGGTGGCGGTGGCTGTAGCGTTCTTTGTCCGGGCGACCTTTGGCCCCAAGACGGGCTGGCCGGCGCGACAGGCGAAGAATGTGGAGCTTGTGCGTCAGCGCCTCGCGAGCATAGACACGCAGCCAAATCAGCTTGCGGCGGATCCCGGCTCTCGCGTAGTTCTTGGCGTCATGCTCCATGAACGCCTTGACGTTGAAGACGTGCGGAAAGTGATCGAGACTGCAAATGGGCCGGTCGACGCAGCCGGGGACAGCCTCGCAGCGAAGATGGAGTCCCCCGCCCGCGAAAAGTATCTCGATGCGCAGCGTGCCCATCTCCGTAGTTTATGCGGTTCGGTACTGGCGGAGTACTTAGCCTACGGCCAGATTGATGCCGAAGGGAAGCAGCTCGCGATGGATTACATCAACGGACTCTTAGTTTCGGAATCGCCGACACTACGCAGAGCGGGCGTCGGTGATGCCTACGAGGCCGGCATGTTCGATATACCGGCCACGCGGCAGAAAGCGGAGGCCCTCAAGGGCGATCCGGACGCCAGCGTACGGGAGATGGCGAAAACCAAGCTGAAGCAGTGGGACACGCTCCGGACCGAATGGCTAAAGTCGAGAGGATTGCGCGATGTCGGCCAGCCGGAGTGATGCGAATGACCAAGAACGTGCATCTCCCTTGGCGGTCAAGTTGGTCGCTGTCGCTGCGATACTCGCCGGCGTGGGGTGTCTCTTCTTTTTGCTTCCCAAGCCGCAGAACGCTGGATGCACAGGGTGCGGCGCGAAAATGTCCCGTAGTGGGGGCGCCGCTGCCGCCACGGCAGAGCACGCTCCCGGCGGGATTCACCCTCGTTGAACTGCTGGTGTGCATTGCAATAATTGCGATTCTTGTGGCAATCGCGCTCCCGGCACTGGCGATGGCGCGTAAAGTGGCCGCGGCCACACAGTGCCGGTCGAGCCTGTCGCAGTTCGGCGTGGCGTTCGCTCAATATCGCAGCGATTTTCGGGACCGCCTGCCTGTGTGCCTCACACTCGCTGACGTTCGCACCGGACAAGTGGACCCGTTCGCCTCGCTTGAACCGTATTTGACTGTGGCTGCCCCCCGCACGGTCGCCGAAGCAGCGCAAGGCGGTCAGCCTTATCGTTGCCGTTCGGACCTCCAGTATGGACCACTAGCCGGGTACTCGTACTTTTACGCGCCAACGCTTATCTGTGGGTCGCTCATCGCCGAACCCCCCGACGCGGTTGGGCAGGTCGTTTGCAGAATAGCGGATGCTAACCCTCGAGAAACGCTTCTGCGCGACTGGGGCCTCTGGCACGGGCGCCAGCGGAACCTCCTTCAGAATGACGGGGCGGTCCTCCTAGGTGCTCCCGAGCAGTAATCGGCGGAGGTGATGACCCCTTGTGCTCTTTCACGTGGGGGCTCTTGTGCGCCATGCATCCAGCACCGTCCACGCCCCCACGTTATCAAAAAAGTGCCTTCCCCGACGCCCCGAACGGCATCCCCAAGGGTCGAGAATCACAAGGTGAAAGCCTATACTTCTCGACTGGGAAAACGCTGGTTTTTGCCCTTGTTTTTCAGCACTATTTCGGCGTGTTTTCCGCTCTCGGCACGGGCCGGACGGAATGCCCCCCGCAAGGATGCGCAACGGTGTCAACCCCCCCTGTCCCCCCCCTTCCCCCCGCCTCGCCCACCCCCCCCGCTCCTGAGAGCAACGGCCGCAAGAACGTCAAGGCCGCACCGACCGAGCACATGACCACCGGCACCAGCGCCGACTACGGCGCGGACCAGATCCAGGTGCTGGAGGGGCTGGAGGCGGTCCGCAAGCGTCCGGGCATGTACATCGGCGGCACGGGGATCGGGCCGCTGCACCACCTGATCTACGAGGTGGTGGACAACTGCATCGACGAGGTGATGGCCGGTCACGCGACGACGGTGTGGGTGACGGTGCAGGCCGACGGTTCGTGCGCGGTGATCGACAACGGGCGCGGCATCCCGACCGAGGCCAAGACGCACGAGAACCCCGCCTACGACGGCAAGCCGGCGGTCGAGATCGCGATGACGGTGCTGCACGCGGGCGGCAAGTTCCAGCAGGAGGGGTCGGCGTACAAAGTTTCGGGCGGTCTGCACGGGGTGGGTGTGTCGTGCGTCAACGCGCTGAGCGAGTGGCTGGAGGCGGAGATCTACCGCAAGGGTCGCATCAGCCAGATCACTTTCGAGCGCGGCAAGACGACCAAGCCGCTGAAGGACCTGGGGGCGATCCCCGCCGATGCGCCGTTTACCACGGGCACGAAGGTCACCTTCATGCCCGACCCGCAGATCTTTGAGGACACGCGGTTTGACTACACGATCCTGCAGAACCGGCTGCGCGAGCTGTCGTTCCTGAACCCGGGCGTGACGATCCACCTTGTGGATGAGCGTGTGGGCCCCGACGGCAAGCTGCGCAAGGAGACGTTCCACGCGCCGGCGGGCTTGAAGTCGTACGTGCAGCACCTGATGAGCGGCAAGCAGGCGGTGAGCGAGCCGGTCCACGCCATCAAGGAGGTCGCGGCGGAGAACCTGGCGTGCGAGGTGGCGCTGCAGTACCACGACGGGTACAACGAGACGCTGCTGGCGTTCAGCAACAACATCAACAACAAGGACGGCGGCACGCACGCGCAGGGGTTCAAGATCGCGCTGACGCGGGCGCTCAACGGCTACGCCAAGAAGGCCAACATTCTCCGCGACAACGACCCCACGCCGACGGGCGAGGACCTGCGCGAGGGGCTGGTGGCGATCGTGAGCGTCAAGCTCCCCAACCCCACGTACAACAACCAGCCCAAGGAGAAGCTGCTCAACCCCGAGGTTGAGAAGTTCGTCTCCGACGCGGCGTTTGAGGCGATCGACACGTGGCTGCAGGAGCACCCGGTCGAGGCGAAGAAGCTCTGCTTCAAGGGCATCTACGCGGCGCAGGCGCGCGAGGCGGCACGCAAGGCGCGCGAGCTGACGCGGCGCAAGTCGTCGCTGGATGGCGGCGGCATGCCGCACAAGCTGCGCGACTGCAAGACCAAGGATGTGGAGCGCTCGGAGGTGTTCATCGTCGAGGGTGATTCGGCCGGTGGGTCGGCGACGCAGGGGCGTGACGTTGACACGCAGGCCATCGTGCCGCTCAAGGGCAAGATCCTCAACGTGGAGAAGGCGCGGCTGGACAAGGTGCTGGCGTTCGAGGAGATCCGCACGCTGATCAGCGCGCTGCGGTGCGGCATCGGCGCCGAGATGGACGTCTCGAAGCTGCGGTACGGCAAGATCATCATCATGACCGACGCTGACGTTGACGGCAGCCACATCCGCACGCTGCTGCTGACGTTCTTCTTCCGCCAGATGCCCGAGCTGATCAAGCGCGGGCGCATCTACGTCGCCCAGCCGCCGCTCTACATGCTCGAGTGGGGCCGGCCCAAGGGGCGCAACTACCGCTTCAAGTACGTGCTCAACCAGGGCGACATGGACCGCGTGCTCACCGAGCAGGGGTTGACCCGCGCCACGCTGCTGGTGCGCGACATCGACAACGCCCTGCCGGG
>JAUXUZ010000078.1 GCA_030680655.1 Phycisphaerales bacterium | reverse complement strand
GTACCACGTGCGTCACCGCGTCTACGACCCGCGCGAGGGCCGCTGGATGCAGAACGACCCGCTCGGCTTCGGCGCCGGCGACCAGGACCTCTACCGCTACTGCGGCGGCGAGTACTCGATGGGGTATGACCCGCTGGGGCTCATGGCTTGGTACGACGAAGCGTTTGACTGGGTTGGCAACGCAGGTGCGGGCTTGGGAGACGGATTGAGCCTGGGCATTACGCGCGTGCTGCGCAATGGCATCGACGCCGTAACAGGTGCAGGCATCAACGACGCTGTGGACACTACGTCGGCTGCGTACCAAAACAGCGTGGTCATCGGAGCGTCGGTAACCGTTTCCGTCATTACTGGTGGCACCGCAGCGGCTTACTTCGGTGCGGGTGGTGCCGTACTTACGGGTACCGAGATGATGGCCGTTGGAGCGTTTGCGGGTTACAGCGGCGCAGTCACGGCTCAGGGCGTCGAGATGCTGCAAGGGCGTCGGGGCAAAGTGGACTTTGTGTCTATCGCGTTCAACACCATGCTTGGCGCAGTTCTGGGAGGCCTCTCCTACGAAGTCGAAGCGTGGCTGAACGCGCGGTACGGTGTGATGCCGCGGCTCACGAGCGAGCCGATGCCTGCAAACGGTTCATGCGGGAATCCCGACAAGCCCGCCGTGACTTGGAACAATGGCTGGCGTACAGCGGACGGCAAGTTCGCCTCCCCGCAGGGCTTGGGCCGACCGGGCGGTGCAGCTGAAGAGGCCGTTTGGAACGCGATTGAAGCGAAGCCAGGCTGGATGGTGGTTCGAGGGCGTGTGTCAGTTCGAGGCGAGACAGGGCAGTTGCGGGTCTATGACGGAGTGGCGATTTCGCCGAGTGGCCGAGCCGTTGGCTTGGAAATTAAGTCGGGCAGCGGTACAATGACTACGGCACAGCGAGCATTTGATTCTGCTTTAAATGCGACTGGTGGACAGTGGGTTTACGGAGTAGGGAATTACTTGGGGCGTACTATTCGTAGAGCGATCGAGATTCGACGGCCATGAACATGAAGGAAGAAATACAGTCTTGTCTGCGGAAGAGTCTTGCGAGCGATCTCGACTCCGAGCTTGCGCCAAGGGGTTTTGTTCGTCATTCCAGTTTATTGCTGTATGTTCGAAAAACTGCTTCTTCTATTCAAAAAATCGACGTGGCGATCGAGGTGCACCCTAAGGATCGCCCTAGCTCTGCGGCGGCCCTATACCCATGGCTGGAAGTACGTATTGCACCGCTGGATAGGTTGGCTGCAGAATTAGCTCGGAGTAAATTAATAAATATGCCTCTGTCGCCTATTTGTACTCTGCGCGAACCCATTGAGTTTACAGCGGCGAAAAAGATGAATGCCCGGTGGTTCATTTTTCAGCCCGACTCCGTGTCCGCAGCCGTCCACGAGATGCGATCATTCTTGCTGCAATGGACGTTGCCATTTCTCGATGTTTACACCACAGCAGCCGACGTTTGTTCGGCCTATGACCGCAAAGACGAGCGAGTTATAAACGATACGACCCAAATGCTAGTTGTTATTGCCGCAATGGTGGCGTGCAAGCGTGTAGACGATGCCAAGAGCTTGGCAGAGCAGAAGTTTGGCAAGCCGGGTCTTCGCCCGCGGTATCAGCATCTATTCGACTACCTGAAAAACCTAGACCCTGCTTGACGGAACATCCGGGATTTGGTGCCCTTTGCCGGGGGGCGGCTGGCTGATCGCCCCCGACGGCGGCTTCAACGTTGACCACCCGCTGTCACCTTCGTACCCCGGCACCCCGCCGGTGATCCCCGGCGGCACCGAGTGGCAGCAGCACCCTGTGCCGACCGTGTCGGAAGAGTGCAGCCCGCTCCAACTCAACAGCCGGATGTCCACTTCGGATCAACGC
>JAUXUZ010000072.1 GCA_030680655.1 Phycisphaerales bacterium | reverse complement strand
GGAACGGTGTGGGCTCGTACTCGGGCCCGATCCTCAACCACCAGGTGAGCGCGAACAACCTCGGCTACGCCGGCGGCATGCCGCTGGGGCTCTACGGCTCCAACGTCTTCGGGCCGGGCGGGCAGGCGTTCATCACGCTGCACTACATCGGCACCGACGGGCTTGACCACGCGGTGAACCTGACGTTCGCCATCAACGTGGTGCCGACGCCGGGCGCGCTGGCGCTGCTGGGCGCGGGCGGGCTGGTTGGCGCACGCCGTCGGCGGCGTTGAGCCGGCGCAGTTGAACATTGATCGCACCGCGTGGACTTCCAAGGACCGATCGACCGATGGCGCGCGACATGACCTCGCCGCCCTTTGAGACTTTGCGAGAGAGCACACCCATGACGAATCTGCTGCGCACCGTTCTGGCCGTCACGCTCACCTGCGGCACCACGCTGAGCGTGCTCGCCGGCCAGGGACCACCCCCGGGGCCGGTGAACCCGGGCGTCTACCCCGGCTTCTGGGGGACGGGCGCCAACACGCTCAACACCGGCGTCAGCGCCAGCGGCGCGATCGTGGTCGGGCAGGTCGGCGGCGCAATGGCTTACCGCTGGGACCGCGTCGGCTACACGCAGGCGATGCTCAACCCCATCGACGGCAGCGGCATCGGTGACGCAGGGCAGACGGTTTTCCCCGGCATTAACGGCGTCTCCGCCGATGGCCTGGTCACTGTCGGCGCTGTCTACCCCGGGGCCAACAACGGCCTGGGCGACTCGGTCCGCTGGAACCCCACCGCGGCGGGCACCGCCGCTACGTACCTCGCTTCGGCCAACGGCAACCCGGCGACCGATGCGGCGCGGGCCTCGAACTTCGACGGGTCGATCATCGTCGGCTACCAGTTCTTCTATGTGCCCTCGACCGGCGTGGCGGCGCAGCGGCCGGTGCGGTGGGACAACGGCGCACCGTCGCAGATGATCAGCCCATCGGGGTACACCTTCGGCGAGGCCAACGGTGTCAACAGCAACGGCGATGTCATCGTGGGGTACTCGTTCAGCACCCCAGCGTACACGGCCAGCGCCACCATCTGGAACAGCGGCGTCCCCACGGCGGTGGGCGGCATCATCCCAGGCGGCGCATCAAGCTTCGTCGGTGTGAACCCGGTGGGGGACCTGGCCGTGGGGTTCGCGTTTGACGGCTCGGCGAATGTGGCGGTGGTTTACGACCCCGCTGCGCCGGGCTTCTCGGTGCTCCCCGCGCTGGCGGGGACCACCTCCGGCCTGGCGCGCGACGCCTCGACCAACTGGGACGTCGTCGGCAGCATGAACTTCGGCGCGGGCGGCTCGGCGGCCTTCTTGTGGAACACCACGCTGGGGACGGTGGACCTGAACAGCTACCTCGCGTCGCTGGGGTTCAACCTCACCGGCTGGAACCTCACCAGCGCCTACGCGATCAGCTCCGACGGGCTGACGATCGTCGGCGGCGGCACGCACTTTGGCCAGATGGAAGGGTGGGTCGTCACCATCCCCACACCCGGCGCTGCGGCCGTGGCGGCGCTCTCGCTGATCCCCGCGCTGCGCCGGCGGCGCAGCTGAGGGCAGGTCGGTTCTTACGTGCCTGCGCGGCGGGCCACCGCGCCGCCGACCACCAGCGCGGCGGCGATGATGACCAGGTTCTTGATGATGTACTGCCCCTCGAGCGTCGGCGCCCAGGGGATGCGCGTGAAGCAGACGTGCGGGAGCAGGACCAGCGGCAGGAAGGTGCCGGGCATCTGCAGCGCCAGCAGGCCGATGGAGGTGCGCACCAGCGGACGCCAGAGCATGCAGAGGCCGATCGCCACTTCCCACACGCCCAGGAACGGGATGAACCACTTGGGGTCGAACCACACAACGGTGTTGGCGACCAGCTCGTCGGCGGGGCTGAGGCCAAAGAGCTTCAAGCCGCCGAACCAGATGAAGACGACCGCGAGCGCTGCACGCAAGAGCGGGATGCCGAAGCGCGACATCCAACCGGCGATGCGGCGGTCGAGGGCGGCGAGGGTCGCTTTGGCGGGCATGGTCAAGGGTATTGGCCGCGCGGGCGTGGTGCGGGTGAGTGGATCGAGCAACAAGCCGCGATTGATGAGGCCGGCCTGCGCTGCCGCGCCGGGCGGTAGTAGCATTCACCATGCGACGCCTCCCACTCCTCATCGTGCCGCTGGCGGCTTTGGTGACCGTGTTGCCCGGGTGCATCGCGTGGGAGGTGCGCGACGAGATGCGCCTGGCCAACGCCAACCTCGCCGGCGCCAACTGGCGGCTGGATGAGGCGGGCGTGCGGCTGAACCTGGCCAACAAGAACCTCGACGACGCGAACCGGCGCCTCGACACCGCCACCGAGCGAATCAACCAGACGCAGGCGTCGATCGACGAGGTGCACCGGGTGCTGCTGGCGACCAACCAGCGCCTGCTCGAGGTGGAGACCGAGCTGACCAAGACCGGCCCGATGATGGGCACCACCAATCAGCGCCTGGAGGACCTCATGATCCTCCGCCAGGTGCAGGCGTCGCTGCAGCAGATCGAGGCCACGCTTGGTCCGCTGAGCAGGTCGATGTCGTCGATGGGTGGCCTGGTCTCGATGCTGGGGCTGGGGGGTGAGCCTGAGCCTGTGCCCGCGCCGACCGGCGCGGAAGCGGGAGATGGTGGGCAAGCCGGTGCACCCGCAGCGCCCGCGATGGGGACCGCCGCGGTGCGCACCCCCAACCTGCTCATCGGCACGTGGGTGAAAACGTTCCCCATCGGCGCGCACGATGCCGGCGAGCCGCGGCGGCAGGCGCTGGTGATCCTCAGCAGCGGCAAGTACCTGCTCGCCGAGTACGGGCGCACGCTGGTGTCTGGTGACTGGGTGCAGAGTGGCAAGTCGCTGACGCTGACGCCGACACCGCCGCCACCGCCC
>JAUXUZ010000070.1 GCA_030680655.1 Phycisphaerales bacterium | reverse complement strand
GATGGTGACCGACGAGGAACGCGACTACATGTACCGCGTCTACGCCAGCGACCCGCAGGCACGCATCAACCTGGGCATCCGCCGCCGCCTCGCACCGCTCCTGTCTAACAACCGGCGCAAGGTCGAGCTGATGAACGCCCTGCTCTTCTCCATGCCCGGCACGCCGATCATCTACTACGGCGACGAGATCGGCATGGGCGACAACGTCCACCTCGGTGACCGCAACGGCGTCCGCACGCCCATGCAGTGGAGCTCAGACCGCAACGCCGGCTTCAGCCGCGCAAACCCGCAGAAGCTCTTCCTCCCCGCGATCATCGACCCCGAGTACCACTACGAGGCCATCAACGTCGAGTCGCAGCTCGCAAACCCCTCCTCCATGCTCTGGTGGATGAAACGCCTCATCGCGCTCCGCAAGCGCTACCCCGTCTTCGGCACCGGCGAGATCCGCTTCATCACCGCGTCCAACCCGCGCGTTCTCGTCTTCACACGCACAAGCGCCGACCACACCATCCTCGTCGTCGCCAACCTCTCACGCTTCGTCCAGCCCGTTGACATCCCCCTGGCCGAGTTCGAGGGCAAACGCCCCGTCGAGCTGTTCGGCAAGGTCAACTTCCCAACCATCGGCAAGGCGCCCTACTTCCTCTCCATGGGCCCCCACGCCTTCCTCTGGTTCATCCTCGAGAACGCCAGCGGGTCGGGCGCCGCCCCCGCCGAGCCGCAGGAGGTCCCCGAGCTGCAGATCGAAGGCTCCTGGGACAACGCCTGGCGGTCCGAGACCTTCAAGCGCGGGCTCGAGCGGCTTCTCCCCGCCGCCGTGACGCCCAGGCGCTGGTTCGTCTCAAAGGCACGCGGCCCGCGCGCCGCCACCGTCCGCGAGCGCCTGCTCCTCCCCTCTATCGACGGCCTCGCCGACGGCGCATCCCTCTTCATCGCCGGGTTCGATTTCTCCATCGGCGAGCCGGAGAACTACTCCCTCCCGCTCATGCTCAAGGAGCCGGGCCAGGATCCCAACCCAACGGCGCTCGCGATGCTGGTCAACCAGCAGGGCGAGCAGCGCGAGCTGGTCGACGCCCTGTCGTCGCCCGAAGTCGCACGCACAATCCTCCATCTTGCCCTCACCGGCGCCGAAGTCGCAACCGGTGAAGCCCGCATCGTCGGGCGCCCCGTCGGACCCCTGGAGAAAGAGTCTGTCATCGCCGAACTGCCCGTGCAGTTCCCCAAGGTCGAGCAGAGCAACTCCACGGTCTTCTTCGGCGACAGGTACGTGCTCAAGATGTTCCGCCGCCTCGACGAGGGCGAGAGCCCCGAGGCCGAGATCGGGCGCCACCTCACCGAGAAGGTCCGCTTCGCCAACATCGCGCCCCTCGCCGGCTCGGTGGACATCCAGACCGCCGCGCCCGGCACCCGCACCCTCGCCGTCGCGCTCAAGTTCGTGCACTCCCAGGGCGACGCGTGGAGCTGGATGCTCGAACGCTCGGTCCGCTTCCTCGAGGGTGTCGCCGCTCTCCCGGGCAACACCGCCGCCGCGCTCACCGACACGCCGTCAACCCTCCTGGGCCCGGCGATCCACCCGGCCGTCTTCTCAGAGCTCGTCAGTGAACCGCTCGAGGCCTCGCGCCTCCTCGGAGAGCGCACCGCCGAGATGCACGTGGCCCTCGCCACCGACGCGGGCAACCCCGCCTTCACGCCCGAGCCCTTCACACCCATGTACCAGCGTGCGGTCTTCCAGTCCATCCGCAACAGCCTCCGCGGCGCCACCGCTGCGCTCTCAAGGTCCGCCGAATCGCTCTCGCCCCAGGCGCTGGCGATGGCAAAGGACGTCCTGCTCGGCGAGCCGCGCCTGGCCCAGACCATCGCCCCCCTCCGCCAGAACACACTCGGCGGGATGCGCACGCGCATCCACGGCGACTACCACCTCGGCCAGGTGCTCCACACCGGCAAGGACTTCATCATCATCGACTTCGAGGGTGAGCCCCTCAAGTCCATCGGCGAGCGGCGCATCAAGCGCTCCCCCCTCCGCGACGTCGCCGGCATGGTCCGGTCCTTCGACTACGCCGCGTGGGCGTCGCTCGCACGCTACCGCGACCTCATCCCCGGCGAGCGGGCCGAGTCGCTCACCATCCTCAAGCAGGCCGCCCGCGCCTGGAGCGCATGGACGGCACGCTCCTTCACCTCCGCCTACTTCACCCGCATGGCCGCGCTCAACCCCGCCCTGCTCGGCACAGACCCGGCGACCCACGAGCTGCTCCTGCGAGCATGGCTCCTGGAGAAGACCTGCTACGAGATCGTCTACGAGCTCAACAGCCGGCCAGCGTGGGTCCACATCCCCCTCCGCGCCGCCGTGGCGCTCCTCGAAGCCCAACCGACCGACCCAGCAACAAACGGAGGTGCTTCATGACCCGCGCCGCAGTCAAACAGGCCAAACCGGCCGCGTCAACGCCCGCCCCCACCGCCACGCCGTGGGCGATCACCCCCGACGACCTCTTCCTCTTCAACGAGGGGACTCACTACGACCTCTCCGAGAAGCTCGGCGCCCACCCGCTCCCCATGGGCGGCGTCGCCTTCGCCGTCTGGGCGCCCAACGCACGCAGCGCTTCGGTCGTCGGCGACTTCAACGGCTGGAACCCCTCCGCAAACCCGATGTCGCCCGTCGGCTCATCGGGCATCTGGGCGGCCACCGTCCCCGCCGCCGCCGAGGGCACGCTCTACAAGTTCCACATCGTCTCGCGTGACAACGGCTACACCGTCGACAAGGCCGACCCGTTCGGCTTCATGCACGAGACCCCGCCCAAGACCGGCTCGGTCGTCCGCTCGCTCGATTACAAGTGGAACGACGCCGAGTGGATGGCCTCGCGCAAGCAGCGCCAGGCACTCGGCGCGCCCATCAGCGTCTACGAGGTCCACCTCGGCTCGTGGAAACGCGACCCCGGCGACCCCAAGCGCATGCTCAGCTACCGCGAGCTCGCGCCCATGCTCGCTGCGCACTGCCGCAACCTCGGCTTCACCCACGTCGAGCTGCTCCCGATCATGGAGCACCCGTATTACCCTTCGTGGGGCTACCAGTCCACCGGCTACTTCGCCCCCACCAGCCGCTACGGAACCCCGCAGGACTTCATGTTCCTGATCGACCACCTCCACCAGAACGGCATCGGCGTCATCCTCGACTGGGTCCCCTCCCACTTCCCAACCGACGAGCACGGCCTGGGCTACTTCGACGGCACCTACCTCTTCGAGCACGCCGACCCGCGCCAGGGTTTCCACCCCGACTGGAAGAGCGCCATCTTCAACTACGGGCGTGCCGAGGTCCGCGCGTTCCTCATCTCCAGCGCGACCTTCTGGCTCGAGAAGTACCACGTCGACGCGATCCGCGTCGACGCCGTCGCCTCCATGCTCTACCTCGACTACGGCCGCAAAGAAGGCGAGTGGATCCCCAACAAGTTCGGCGGACGCGAGAACATCGAGGCGGTCGAGTTCCTCCGCCAGTTCAACACCGCCGTCTACGGACGCTTCCCCGACGTGCAGACCATCGCCGAAGAGTCCACCGCGTGGCCCATGGTCTCGCGCCCCACCTACGTCGGCGGCCTCGGCTTCGGCCTCAAGTGGGACATGGGCTGGATGCACGACACACTCAAGTACTTCGGCATCGACCCCGTCCACCGCAGCTACCACCACAACCACCTCAACTTCCGCGGCCTCTACATGTACAGCGAGCACTACATGCTCCCGCTCTCCCACGACGAGGTCGTCCACCTCAAGGGCTCGCTCATCGAGCGCATGCCCGGCGACCCCTGGCAGCGCTTCGCGAACCTCAGGCTCCTCCTTGCTCAGCAGTGGACCAGCCCCGGCAAGAAGCTCCTCTTCATGGGCGGTGAGTTCGCCCAGTGGCACGAATGGAACCACGAGGTCAGCCTCGACTGGCACCTGGCCGACCAACCCCCCCACGCGGGCATCCAGCAGCTCGTCACGGACCTCAACCGCGTCTACCGCGCCACCCCCGCCCTCCACGCCGGCGACTGCGACACCCGCGGCTTCGAATGGGCCGACGCCAACAACGCCCAGCAGAGCGTCCTCGCCTTCCTTCGACACACGCCCGACCACAAGTCGTCCGCGCTGGTCGTCCTCAACTGCACCCCCGTCGTGCGCGACCAGTACCGCGTCGGCGTGCCGCGCCACGGACGATGGACCGAGGCGTTCAATTCCGACGCAGCCTGCTACGGAGGCAGCGGCGTTGGCAACCTCGGCTCGGTCGATGCGTCACCCATGCCCTTCAGGCAGTTCCCCGCGTCGCTCACGCTCACGCTCCCGCCCCTGAGCGCCCTGATCCTGATCCTCGACCCCTCCGACGGAGCGGCCGCCGCGAATGCCTAAGCACGCAGCAAAGAACACCGCGGACGCGACACTGGAGCGCGCCGCCAGACGCGCAGGAGTTCTCACGGTTCACGCCGACGGCCTCGGACGCACCACGCGCCCCCCGCGCGAGGTTGTTCAGTCGCTCTGCGACGCAATCGAATCCGGCCCCGTTGGCGACGGTGGCGCCGTCGCCGTGGTGATCGCGGGCGCCAGGTCCGCGGCCTTCACCGACGGCACGCATCTGAAGCCGGGCACCGCCGGCTCGCTCCACCTGCAAGACGGCGGCACGATCACGGCCACCGTGGCCAGCGCATGCGCCACCGACTCAACGCACGTCACCTTCGGTGGCCCCGTCCCGTTGGGCGTGCACGAACTCGCGCTCGACGGCTCGCCACACCGCGCCTTCGTGCTGGCGCGCCCCAGGTCGCTGAACCACATCGTCCGCCGCGCCGGCCGC
>JAUXUZ010000069.1 GCA_030680655.1 Phycisphaerales bacterium | reverse complement strand
CAACCCTCCCGCTCCCAGCGGGAGGGTCGGTCGAGTCTGCGAGACCGGGGAGGGTGGATTGTGGATTTCAGCCACGGATGCGCGGCGGGAAATGACGAACCCTCCCCGCCGTCGCAGAGCCTCCTGCGACCCTCCCGCTGGGAGCGGGAGGGTTGAAAGAAACAGCCCCGACCGACGGCCGGGGCTGCAAGTAGACCCTTTGAGTTTGGGCGGCTGCTTACCAGCTGCTGTCGCCACCCCCTGAGCGACCACCGCCGCCGCCGCCACGACCACCACGGTCGCCGCCGCGGCCACCCCCGCCACCACCGCCGCCGCCCCAGCTACCGCCGCCGCCTCCACCGCTGGAACGGCCGCCACCACCTCCACCACCGCTCCAACCACCGCCACCACCGGAGCGACCGCCGCCACCACCACCGCCACCGCCGCCCCAGCCGCCGCCGCTGCGCGGGCGCTCTTCACGCGGGCGTGCCTCGTTGACAGTCAGAGCGCGGCCGTCGATCTGCTTGCCGTTGAGCGACTCGATGGCCTTGCGGGCCTCGTCGTCGTTGGCCATCTCGACGAACGCGAAGCCGCGGCTGCGGCCCGTGTCGCGGTCGATCATGACCTGGGCGCGGATGACGGCGCCGAACTGGCCGAACTCGTTCTGGAGCTCCGCCTCGGTGGTGCTGAAGGGAAGATTGCCGACGTAAATGTTCACGATGCGCTACCTCGCCCGGCTTCAGCTCTTGCTTCAACTTCCGGCGGAAACAGCCCCGAGCGAGCGGTTTCGCACCGGACGCGCCCGGCGAACGTGGCCCCGCGCCACTGAAACCCTCGCCGGGCACTGTCGGGAAATACCCCGACTGGGCCAAGTGTAGCCACCCCTCCTTGGGCGATTGGGAAGGCTCCCCCGCCGCTGCCTTCTATGCTCCCCTGCCCGTGTCAAAGAAGAAAGACCATCCCGAGACGCCCACCATCGAGAACCGCAAGGCGCGGTTCAACTACCAGATCACCGAGGAACTCGAGGTGGGCATCATGCTCGCCGGCAGCGAGGTCAAGAGCGTCCGCGAGGGGAAGGTGTCGCTCGGAGAGGGGTACGTCGCGGCCGACGGGCCCGAGTCACCGCGCGGGGCGGCGCTCTTCCTGCACGGGGTGAACATCGGGCATTACGGGCCGGCCGCGCACAACGCGCCGCCCGAGGTGCGGACGCGGAAGCTGCTGGCGCACAAGAAGGAGATCGCGCGGCTGGCACGGGCAACGATGGTCAAGGGTGTGACGCTGGTGCCGCTGAAGCTCTACTTTCGCAACGGCTACGCCAAGCTGCTGATCGGGCTGGGGACGGGGCGCAAGAGCCACGACAAGCGCGACGCGATCAAGACCCGCGAGATGCGCCGCGAGGTGGACCGGGCGATGGGGAAGCGGGATCGGTGATCCTCCCTCTCCCGCGCAGCGGGAGAGGGTGGCTGAGGCTTCGCGAAGCCGGGTGAGGGGGTTTCAGTCTTTGGCAGGCGGATTGACGAGCACCACCCTGGGGTTTCGTGGCGTCACAAAGCACCCTCATCCGCCCTCGCAGAGCCTTGAAATATGGAAGATGGCTACTTCACTTCCGGCGTTCATCCGCGTCGCTACTGAAAGCACGGTCTGCCGCTGCGCGGGCGAAGGGGCTACGAAATCCCATCCGCAACCAGTTTCTCCCGCGCCATCACCGCCAACTGGTCGCACCGGCTGTTCTCGGGGTGCTCGGCGTGACCCTTGATCCAGTGGAAGCGGATGGTGTGCTTGGAGCGCAGCTCGTCAAGCCTGCGCCACTGGTCCTCGTTCTTGACGGGGGCCTTGCTGGCGGTTTTCCAGCCCTTCTTTTTCCAGCCGTCGAGCCAGGTCTTCATGCCGTCGAGCACGTACTTTGAGTCGCTGGTGAGGTCGACCAGCGACGGCTTGCTCAGGGCCGCGAGCCCCTCGATCACGGCCTGGAGCTCCATCTTGTTGTTGGTGGTGTGGGCCTCGGCGCCGCACGCCTCGCGGACCTTGCCGGTGGTGGGGTGCTTGAGGATGTAGGCCCACCCGCCCGGCCCGGGGTTGCCCGAGCATGCGCCGTCGGTAAAGAGCAGGACGTGGGGGCGGGCGTCGGGATTTGCGGCTGCGGCCGAAGACATGGCGGGGAGGCTAGCCGCGTTCTGCGCGGCTTTCGCGGTGCGGCGCACAGCGCGGAGGATGGTGGAGGCAGCGCCGTCGGTGTTCTGCTCAAACTCGGAGACGGTCAGGCGGAGGACGGTGATGCCTTGGTCGGCCATCCAACGGTCTCTCACCGCGTCTTGAACTCGCCGTGTGCTGTGGTCTGCGCCGTCGAGTTCGATGACCAGCAACGCCTCGTGGCAATAGAAATCAGCAACGTAGACACCGAGCGGGTGCTGGCGTCGGAACACAGGCCAACGCCTATCCGCGCGGCCTTGGCGCAGTATGTTCCACAACTTCCGCTCCGGCGGCGACATCTCCTTTCGGAGCGATACGGCCCTGCGCTTGGCTTGATAGGTTGGTTGAACCTGATCGCGCGGCGCCAGATCGTCGCGTGTTGGTTCGATCCGTTTCACCGCCCAATTGTTGGCCGAATGCGCAAGCCTCCCTCGCCCGCGAAGCGGGAGAGGGTGGCCGAGGCTTTGCGAGGCCGGGTGAGGGGGTTTTCTGCCAATTCTGGATGAGGCAAGCGCAGACCGTTCTAGTGTTGTCTGGACGTATTCAAGGCACCCTCATCCGCCTTCGCAGAGCCTCAGGCACCTTCTCCCGCAGCGCGGGCGAAGGGGGTGGCCAGGCCCGCTTATCTAAACGCCCGCTCCAGCGCCATCGCGTGGGCTTTGTGGTAGTGCGTGGCGAGGGTGTTCCAGTCGAACTGCCACGAGTGGGCCTCGACGTTGTTGCGCATGCCGATGCGTCCGCGCCGGTCGAGTTTGCAGAAGTCGAGCAGGTAGCTGGCCATCTCGCCGGCCGCTTCGTCAAAGCTGCGTCCGCGCCGGTGGATGTTCCAGAGGCCGGCGCCCTGCTGCCACTTCAGGTGCTTGCTCACGTACGTGCCGAACCCCGCGAGGTCGCTGCTCATCGCGGGCACGCCCATCGCGATCGCCTCCAGCGGCGTGTAGCCCCACGGCTCGTAGGCGCTTGGAAAGACGCCCAGATGGCAGCCGCGGACGAACTCTTCGTACTCCATGCCCCACAGCGGTGAGGTGGGGGAGATGAAGTCGGGGTGGTAGACGATCTTGACGGGGTCGTCCTTGCGGTTGAAGAGCCAGACCTTGCGGATCTGGTTCAGCACGGGGTCGTCGCCGTCGATCGCGTGGGTGACGACCAGGGGCAGGCGGTCGACCTTGAAGGCCTGCTGTGTGCGCCGGTAGCGGAGCACCCAGTACTCGTCGATCAGCTTCTCGATATCGACGCGCGCGCCCGTGGCCCCCAGCTTGAAGAGGCTGTCGGAGAGGTTGCTCATGATGTGGTCGCACACCGAGCGGAACTCGTTGAGCACGCCGCGCTGCTGCAGGGCCCAAGGGTGGAGCGAGATCGTGGGCCGGCGCGTGACGATGAAGAAGACCACCGTGACGCCCAGGTTCGCCGCCTTCAACTCGGCGTTGAGCCTGGCCATCGCCTCGACGGAGATGTCGAATCCCTTGTTCCGCGGCTCGTAGCGCCCGCTGGTGAAGATGTAGATCGTGCGGTCAAGGTCGAACGAGTAGCTGGGGAAGAAGTGGCCCATCACGAACTGATGGATCTTCTCTTTGTACTGCGCGTGCAGGGTCTGGAACTCGTGCCCCACGTTGTAGCGCTGGATGTCGAGCCCGTTGGGCAAGATGATGTCCGCCGGGCGCCCGAGCAGGCCGTCGCACTCTTCGGCGGTGATGTCGCTCACGGTGCTCATCACGTCCGAGCCGTGGGCGCAGGCACGCTCGATGTTGTGTTGCGCCAGGATGTTGTAGTGGGCCGCTTCGGCCGCCTGGTCGATGGTCCCCCACGCCAAACGGTCGTAGAGGCCGCCGCAGCCCCCTTCGTCGTTGTCGTTGCTGGCCATGTAGCGGCCAAGGAGCGTCGCGTGGGTGGTGAAGACGGTTCCAACGGGCAGCTTGTTCTGGCGGATCATCGGGATCGCCAGGCCGGCCATCCACTCGTGGAAGTGACCGAGCACCGGGCCCGAGCCGGAGGTGACGGTGGCCTCGGTCACGGCCTTGAAGAGCCGGAGCACCGCGTCGGCGAAGGTGACGACACCGTCGATCAGGTCGTCGCCGCTTGGGATGCTCACCCCGTGATCGGCGAAGACGCGGTACTTGGTGTCGTTGAGACGGTCCGCCCCTTGCCAGTGCTCGATCAGCACCGTCAGCGGGCGGCTGGCGATCATCCAGCGCCCGAAGCGCACGTGCAGGCCCTCAGCGCGGAGTTTGACGACCGCCTCGCCGATCGGACCGAACGGCGCGACCTCCTCGAACTCGAGCTGCGCGTGCTGCGGGCTGTACGGCCCGACCAGGCAGTAGCGGTCGCCCCATTTGTCGACCATCGCCGGGGCCTTGCTGCGGATCACTTGAAAGATGCCGCCGATCGGGTTGCAGACTTCCCAGGCGACCTCGAGCAGCAGACCGTTGCGCGGCACCTGAACTTGCGTCGTGGGGGCGCTCTGTGTGGCCGCGCCTGCGTCGTCGAACACCGCCGGGGGGAGCTTGCTGGGCGGAGTTGCGTGGAGGGCACCCTGGAGCATGGGGCTGAGTGTACCGCCCGCGGGACTCGGGCGTTGAGCGGCTACCAGTCGAGCGTGCCCAGCCACGCGCCGGCAAGGTCGCCCACCACGACGCTCAGGCCGCTGCCCTGATCGGTCAGCACGCCCGACGAGTCGAGCACGCCGATCTCAACAGCTCCGATCCCGGCGGCCGCGGCGCTGTTGAGCACCTCTCCCACGCGCGCGGGTTCAACTTCCAGCACGTAACGGCTGGGGGCCTCGCTGAACGCGCTGGAGGTATAGTCGCCGGCGAGGCGTGAAAGGTGCAGCGCAGCGCCGATCGGCTTGGCGTTCCGGGGCGCGGGCGACTGGGGCGTCGCCGGAGCACTGTTGCCGCCGATGAGCATCTCGGCGACCGCGCAGAGAACGCCGCCGTCGGAAACGTCGTGGGCTGAAGTCACCGCGCCGAGTTGGATGAGCCCGGCGACGAGCCTTGCCGCAGTCGGGCCCGCCTTCAAGTCGACACGAGGGAGTTCGCCGCCGCCGCCGAAGAGGCGCTGGTAGTGCGACCCGCCCATCGCCTCACTCCCCGGCCCGTTGCCGAGCACGATCAGCGCGTTGCCCGCGCGCTTGGCGTCCATGGTCACGGCGCGGTCGATGCGCGGCACGATCGCCAGGCCGGTGATCAGCAGCGTCGCGGGGATCTCGATCACCCGCTGCTCGCCGGTCGCGGGGTCGGTGTAGCGGAGCTGGTTGTTCAGTGAGTCTTTGCCGCTGACAAAGGGTGTGCCGTACGCCTTGGCGCCGTCGTAACAGGCGGCGCAGGCACGTACGAGCGAGCCCATGTTGGCCGACTTCTCGCACGAGGGCCAGCAGAAGTTGTCGAGGATCGCGGTCCGGGTCGGGTCGGCGCCGACGCAGACGAGGTTGCGGACGCACTCGTCGATCGCGGCGAGCACCATCCAGTAGGCGTCGCCGCCGATCGCCGCGTCGCCGATGCCGGTCTGCAGCCCTTGCGAGACCGCGATGCCGCGGTTGCTGCCGGGGATGGGCTCCAGGACGCTCGCATCGCTCGGGCCGCGTTGGGCCGGGCCGACCAGCGGCTTGACGGCGGTGTTTCCCTGCACCTCGTGGTCGTACTGGCGGATGATCCAGTGCTTGCTGGCGATGTTGGGGTGGGCCAGCAGCTTCAGCAGCGCGTCCTTGACGTGCGGTGTCTTGGGTGGCACCGTGTCTCCGACCGGTGCTTCCTGGGCAGCACCGTGTCTGCGATCGGTGCCCTTTTTACTCGGTGCCCACGTCGCCTGCCTTGTCGGCATCGGGATCCCCTCGTGCAGGAAGTGCATGGAGATCCGGCCGACCTCGCTCCCCTTGTAGTTGAGGATCAACTCGGCGTTGGGCGTGCCGAACGTGCCCAGCTCGGCGTAATCGACCCCCTCGCGCCGGCAGATCTCCTTCAAGGCCGCGAGGTTCTTCTCGGGCACCGCCAGCACCATG
>JAUXUZ010000063.1 GCA_030680655.1 Phycisphaerales bacterium | reverse complement strand
AGCGGAACCCGACCGAGGACGAGCTCAAGGAAGCCCGGCGCGCCGCCGAGGATGCGGTGGCGACGCTGCGCAAAGAGGGCGAGCTGGCTTTCTACTTCCATGGGCCAAGGTACAGCACGGTGACGATCGGCGTGTGGAGCGACAGCGACTTCGCCAGCCGGCCGGCGCCCGGCTCGGGCGAGCGGGCGCGGACGGAGAACCCGGACCTGACGGCCCTCCGGCAACGGTTCCCCAACAACCTCTACAATGGCGCGGGGTTGAAGGTGACTACCAAGCAGAATGAAGAGGAGATGCAGCGGTCGGTGCTGGTGCGCATCCCCGAGCGGTAACGGGCGGCTGGTCTGCAACGCGCGGTCCGCTTTCGGGACTGCGGCCTAGAAGTCGCTGATGCTCTGCTGGGGCATCAGGCCGATCTGCTGCGCCTCGATCAGCAAGACCTGCCATGGGGCGTTCTCGCTCTCCCGTGTCCAGTTGATCATCCAGACGGTGGGAAGCCAGCCGTCTGACCACGGGGCGCGCACCTGCACGCGGCACTGGGTGCGTGCGACGTTGGGGCCGTCGAGGGTGGCGGTGACCCAGCGGAGGGCGGCGTCCTTGGCGTCGTACTTTGCAAGCTGATCGCCCTTGATGTACTTCAGGATGTCCGCCTTGGTCCGCTGCGAGCGGCTTGAGAGGATCGTGACGGAGACGTCGGGCCGGAGGAACGGGTCAACGGCATCAGCTTGAGCGGCCAGAGTGAGGTTGACAAGGTCCGTGCACCGTGCGGCGAGGGCCTCGCGCTGGGTGACGACGGCTCCTGCGAGCAACAGCGTGCCGCCCGCTGCGAGGGCCGCGGCGGCGGCTGTGATCCACGCCGCGCGGGCCTTGCCCGAGCGCTGGAGCCACCACCACCCCAGCACGGCGACGACGACGAAGAAGATGGCGGTGGGGACGGGGTCCTGAAGGAACCAACGCTCAAGGAACGGCGGCGAAGGGAGCGGGATGGGGTCGGACAGGGCGCCCAGGCCCTGCCCGCCGGATTGAGGGAGCGGCATATGAGAGTGGATACGAGCGTTGGGGGGCGTTGGTTGGGGTTCGGAGGGTTTTCATGGGTCGCAGCGGGGACGGCCGAAGAGTGTGCGGGCGCGGCCGTCCCCCCCTCCCCTGGAGGCGCGGTTGTTGCGCAGCGTGGTCGTTACTGGAAGGCGGAGCCTTGCCGAGTGTGGTCGCCAATTCGACGCTGGACCGGAACCTCGGCGCGCTGCTGGTGCTCAACGGTGCCCTGGCGAAGGAACTGGCGGACCTTGAGCCCGCCGAAGGGCTTGAGTGGGTGGGGACCGACGAGGGTGAGAGGGCGCCGAGCGCTGTATATGTGGAAGGGGGCACACCGCGAGCGCTGGCGAGCAAGCGGACGCCGCGGGCTGAGGGTGAGCGGTGGGCGTCTCAGGCGGACCTTGTCAGGCACGCGGCGTTTGTCGTGCGCGGGTTTGGGCTTGGGTACCACGTCGGAGCGCTGGTGCAGAAGGTGAAGGGGCGCGGGGCGGTGTTCGTCTTCGAGCCCGACAAGCGTCTGCTGCGCGCGGTGCTGGAGCGGATCGACTGCTCGGGCTGGATCGCCGGCGTGAGCTTCATCACTGATGCGGACGACCGCGGGGCGATCGTTGAGGCGACGGGGCGTGTTGAACCGCTGATCGCGATGGGCACGACGGTGCTCGACCACCCCGCGAGCCTGGCGCGCCTGGGGCGCGAAGGCGCAGCGCAGAGATTCATGGAGCGGTTCACGGCGGTGGTGGCGACGGTGCGGGTGAACATCGCCAGCACGCTGGTGCAGACGCAGGTAACGCTGCGCAACTGCCTGCAGAACCTGGACCGCTACGCCACGCGCCCGGGCATCGCGGGTCTGCGCGGCGCGTTCGCGGGGCGCACGGCGATCGTGGTCTCGGCCGGTCCGAGCCTGCAGCGCAATGTTGACTTGCTCTCGCGCCCGGGTGTTGCCGACCGGTTTGTGATCATCGCGGTGCAGACAGTGCTGAAGCCGCTGCTTGAGCGGGGCATCAGGCCGCACTTTGTGTGCGCGCTGGATTACCACGAGGTGTCGAAACGGTTTTACGAGGGGCTGACCGAGGAGAGCGTGCGAGGGGTGACGCTGGTGGCCGAGCCGAAGGTGAACCCGTCGGTGACGGCGGCGTTCCCGGGCAAGGTGCGGATGGTGGGGGACGGGTTCCTTGACGTGGTGCTTGGCGAGGACGCAGGGGGATTGGCGCGACCGATGGGGACGCTCCAGGCGGGGACGACTGTTGCGCACCTGTGCTGCTACCTGGCGCGGTTTGTCGGGTGCGACCCGGTCTGCCTGATCGGGCAGGACCTTGGCTTCACCGACGGTCAGTACTACGCGGCGGGCGCGGCGATCCACGGGGTGTGGGGCGCGGAGTTGAACGAGTTCAAGACGCTCGAGACGCTGGAGTGGCAGCGGATCGTGCGGCACCGACCGATCCTGCGGAAGGAGACCGACCAGTTCGGGCGCCCGGTGTACACCGACGAGCAGATGCACACCTACCTGACGCAGTTTGCGCGCGACTTCCGCGCCGAGTCGCTGGCGGGGCGCACGACCGTCGACGCGACCGAGGGGGGCGTGCTCAAGCCCGGCACGGTGTGCCGCGCGCTGGCCGAGGTGATCGACGAGGAGTTGGCCCGGCCCGTGCCGGACGAGACGGTGCCCGCGGTGCTGGAGCGTCTGGAACGAGCCGAAGCGGCGGCGCTCGGCGCACGGCGGGTGACGCTTGGCGCGGTGGTTGACCGCCTGCGCACGGTGCGTCAGGGCGTGTGGCGGATCGGTGAGATGAGCCGGCGTGCCGGAGTGCACCTGAGCGAGGCGGCCGAGCATCACCAGGACCAGGCGCGCGTGAACAACCTGATCGGCAAGCTCGAGGGCCTGCGCACGCAGGTAAAGGGGATCGAGCCGGGCTGGTCGATCGTGCAGTTGCTGAACCAGACCGGGTCGTTCAAGCGGATGAGGGCCGACCGAACGCTGGCGGTGGACGACGGCCTGGAGGCGATGGAGCGCCAGCGCCGGCAGATCGCGCGGGATGCACAGAACGTTGAGTGGCTCGCCGACGCCGCCGACGCGATGGCCGGGTTGCTCGACAGCGCCGCGGCCACGCTTGAAGGCGGTGAGCGGGTGACGCGCGACCCGCCCCCGTCGGCCGATGCGCTCGAAGGCGCGGGCAAGCGAGTTGACGTCTCGGCCGGCAAGGCGATGGCGCTGGTGACGCTCGATACGCGCCGAACGTGGTGGGGCGCAGCGCGCGATGCGATGTCGGTGCGCGTGCAGGGGCGTTCGGCGCTCTCGCTGACGCTCGAGCGCATCGGGCGGGCGGAGCGGATCGGGCCGATCGTGGTTGCGAGCGATGATGCGGCGCTGGCGCGACGGGCGGCCGAAGGGACACCGCCGGAGGTTCTGCGGCGGGTTGTCTTTGAGCGCGTCGATGCCCCGCTGGCCTGGCCGTGCGAAGTGGCGCGGGCGGCCCGCACGCTGGGCGCAACTTGCTGGCGCGGCGGGCATAACGACCTCACCTGCTACGACGAGGCGCTCGACACGGCGCTGGCGCTATCGATGCTCGAGCGCCACGGCGGCGGGGCCGGCTCGGTCGTGGCGTGCGGCGCATCGTGGTGCTGCGTTGATCCTGGGCTGATCGACGCGGTGGTGGCACGCCACACCGAAGACCCGGCGTCGCACCGCGTGACGTTCGCCCATGCGGCGCCGGGCTTAGGCGCTGCGCTGCTTGAGCGGAAACTGCTCGCTGACCTGAGCGCTGCTCGCAAGGCCGGCGGGCTGTGGGGCTCGGTGGGGGGCCTGCTTGGATACTCACCGGTCACGCCTTCGGCGGACGTCATCGGCAAGGGCGTGTGCGTGCCGACCGATGAGGCGGTGCGCCAGACAATGGTCCGGGCGACGGCGGACACGGCGGACGAGGCGGCGTGGCTGGAGCGGGCACTACAGGCCGCGGTGCTCACCGCAGCGCACGCGACGGCGGCGCAGGTCGCGGCGGCGCTGAACACCTTTGCGCTGCGCGAGCCCGGTTGCGTTGGGCCCAGGCACATCGAGCTGCAGCTTAGCGACGGCCGCGCGCGGATGGATGCGGCCCGGGCCAGAGAGTGGATCGCGAAACTCGCGGAGCGCTCGGTCGCCGGGTGCGCGGTAACGCTGAGGGATGCGCACCTGGACCACCCAGACCTGTTTGAAGTCATCGCCTGCGCCCGGCGCGCTGCGGGTGGCTCGCTGTGCGTGCACGTTCGCACCGACTTGTGCGGTGACGGCGACGCGGTCGATCGGCTGGCCGCGGCGGGCCTTGACATCGTGAGCGTTGACTGCCACGCGGACACGGCCGAGGTCTATGCGCAGTTGACGGGGCGAGAGCCAGGGGCGTTCGGCCGGCTGCGAGGCAACCTGGAGCGGCTGATGGACGCGCGGCGCGTGGTCGACGGTGCGCTCCGCTTGCCGCTGGTCGTGCCGCGGCTGACGCGGCGCGACGCCGTGTACGAGCAGGCCGAGCACTGGTACGACCGCCACTTGCTCGCGTGCGGGTGGGCGGTGCTCGATGCGCTGGAGGCGCCGATTGCCGGTGATCGCATCACGCCGTTGCCGCTGCCGGCGGAGGCATCTAGGCGGCTGGCGGCGCACACGCTGGTCGTGCACACTGACGGCCGCGCGGTGACGGCCGGCGCAGGGAGGGCGTCATGAGCGGCCGGCCGTCAACCAGCCAGCGGGCCGTGGCGATCATCCTGGCGCGTGCAGGGAGCAAGGGGCTGCCGAACAAGAACGCGCTGCCGGTGGCGGGGCGTCCGTGCATCGCGTGGACGATCGGGCACGCCAGGTCGGCCGCGTGCATCGCGGTGACGGCGGTCTCAACAGACGGTGACGAACTGGCCGCGATCGCCCGCGAGGAAGGGGCGGCGGTGGTCGATCGCCCTCCAACGCTGGCCGGCGATGAGGCAACGGTTGACGCCGCGGCCCGGCACGCGGTGGAAGTGCTCGAGTCAGGCGGGGCGCGGGGGCTGAGCAGGCGTGTGCCGGTGGCCGATGACGACCCGGTGGTCATTCTCTACGGCAACGTGCCGGTGCGCCCGGCGGGGCTGATCGATCGGGCGGTGGAGATGCTCCAGCGCACGGGGTGTGACAGCGTCCAGAGCTACGCGCCGGTGGGCAAGTACCACCCTTGGTGGACGGCTCGCCTGGACGCCGCGACCGGCGCTGTGCGTGCTTGGGAGGGTGACGTGCTGAACCACGGGACGTTCCGGCGGCAGGACCTGCCACCGGCGTACATCCCCGACGGCGGGATCATCGTCGTCACGCGCTGCGCGCTGTTCAACCAGGTGGCGGGTGCCGATCCCGGCCCGCACCAGTTCTTCGGCGTTGACCGGCGCGGCGTGCTCAACCGCGAGGGGGCGGTGGTGGATATCGATACGCGCATCGACTTGCTGGTGGCTGACGCCGTGCTCCGCGAGCACGCGGGCGTCGCGCCGTCGGCGGGGGGTGAGCCGTGAAGATCGCCGGCCGCACGATCGGGCTCGGGGCGCCGCCGTACGTGATCGCCGAGATCGGCGTAAACCACGACGGTTCGGTCGAGCGGGCCGTTGCGCTTGTTGAGGCCGCGGCGGGGGCCGGT
>JAUXUZ010000062.1 GCA_030680655.1 Phycisphaerales bacterium | reverse complement strand
GGTCTTGCCGACGCCGGGCACATCCTCGATCAGGCAGTGCCCGCGGGCCAGCAGGCAGACAACAAGCCTGTCGATCGCGGCGCTGTTGCCGAGAAACACGGATGCGATCGAGTCACGGAGGGCCGCTAGCTGCTGGTTCATGCTCACCTTGAGGGTAGCGCACGCCGGCGCGGTTCTGCGGGCGGTTTCCTGCCGCTGTGCCCACTAAACTCCCCGGCACATGCAGCCTCAGGAAGAAAGCATCGGTGACGGGGGCGAGGCGGGCGGCTCACCCCGCGCACCGTCGGCGGGGGGGCTCGTCGTCTCGCTCAACGGGCAGCTCCCGTGTGTGCAGTGCGGTTACGAGCTCAAGGGTGTTTCCATCCTCGGCGTCTGCCCCGAGTGCGGCACGGCCGTGCGTGCCACGCTGCTGGCGGTGGTTGACCCGCTGGCGGCGGAGCTGCGGCCGATCGATCGACCTCGGCTCGTGGCGATCGGCCTGCTGGTGTGGGTCGGTGGCTTCTGTCTCGCTGCGCTGGTCACCGGCGGGGGGCTGATCCGCCAGTTGCTGGTGGCAACAGCGTTGGGCGAAGCAAGCTCGGCCCTGCGATGGCAGGCGTGGGTGGTTGCGCCGCTGATGCTCGCCGCCGGGATCGGCGCTGTGATGGTCTCGCGCCCGCACGATCAGGTCTCGCGGCGTCACTCGGTGATGGCGTGGGTCGCCGCTGCGCTGCACTTGCCGCTCGGGTTCGCCTGCGTGATGCTGGTAAGCCTCCAGGCCGCCGGGTGGGGCGCACGGGCGGGGGGCGGAACGATCGGCCCGCTGGCGGTCATCTGGGAGCCGTCCCCCGACCGCACGCTCTGGCGCGTCGTTGCGGGGATCGCGGGGCTCGGCGTGATCGCGCTGATGCGCCCGGTGACGCGCGTGCTGGTGGCTCGTTCGCTGGCGCTGCGCACCGGCCGCGTTGACCGCCAGACCCTGCAGGCGACCGCGGCCGCGATCGTAGTGCTGATGGCCGGCGATCTCCTGGGGCTCCTTGCACGCTCCCTCGGTGGTGCGGCGTCGGAGTGGCTGATGCTGGGCTCGGTGACGATGATCTCCTTCGGCGCGCTGCTGCTGTGCCTTGGGCTCTTCAGCAGCCTGGTCGATTCGGTCCGCATCGCGCGGGCGATTGTCCACCCCGGCCCATCGTTGCAGCAGGTGCTGCACGGCCCGGGATCATCGCGTGCGGGAGGCCGCGGGGGAGGCGCCCCGTGAACGCAAACCAGCGACAGCGGTTTGACGACCTGCTCCGCGATGTGATCGATGAGCTCCCCCCTCACGCCCGCCGCGCGCTGGAGGAGATCTCGATCGTCGTCGACGATCTGCCCGACAAAAAGCTCTCTTCAGAGCTCTCCCGCGACGCCCTCATCGACGCCGACCCGGGCGATCCCCAGGGCGCGGCCGACATCATGGGCCTCCACACCGGCCGGGCGCTCACCGAGCGCAGCGCTGAAGACAGCGGGTCGCTGCCGACGATCATCCACCTCTTCCGCGAGCCGATCGTCGAGCACGCCCTGGAGTTCCGCGGCGGGGTTGATCCGCTCCCCGAAGACGCCCCCGAGTCGCGATGGGGTGACAACCCCACCGACGATGAGGAGGTCTACGAGGAGATCCGCATCACGCTCCTGCACGAACTCGGCCACCACTTCGGGCTCGACGAGGATGACCTCGACCAGCTCGGCTACGCATAGCCTTTGGGGATATCGCCGTCCTTTCACCGTCCCCTCAAGCGAGCCTCACCCATGCGATCACCACTCCACGCAGTCGCCACGGTTGTTGCGATCCTCTTCGCCTCGGTCGCGATCGCCGAGCCCGTCCGCATCGGCTACATCGAGCTCGACGGCCCCATCGCCGCCCGCCACACGTCGCTTGGGCTGGGCGGTATGCCGGCCGAAACCTCGCTCTCCGATGTGCTCACCGCCATCAACCTCGCGGGAACCGAGCCCGGGTTGAAGGGCCTGGTCATCCGCCTCAAGGATGTCCCCCTCGACACCGCCACGGTTGAGGAGCTCGGCGCAGCGATCAAACGCCTCCGCAAGGGCGGCCGCAAGGTCCACCTTTACGCCGAGGGGTACGGCACGCCCGAGCTGCTCCTTGGCAGCCACTGCGACGAGGTCATCCTGCAGCAGGGGGGCGAGGTGAGCCTGCCGGGCATCCACATGGAGGAGATGTTCCTCGCCGACGCGTTCAAGTGGGTCGGCGTCACGCCCGACTTCGTGCAGATCGGCGATTACAAGGGCGCCTCGGAGATGCTCGCGAACGCCAGGCCGAGCGCGCAGTGGGACAGCAACATCAACGCGATGCTCGATGCGCTCTACGCCAGCGTCCGCTCGCAGCTCAAGGCGGGCCGCCGGCTGAGCGACAAGCAGCTCGACGAGTCGATGGAGAAGGGGTGGATGGCGACGGGCGCCACCGCAAAGGCCGCCCGCCTGATCGATGCGGAGCTCGACCTTCCCGCCCTGAGCGACCACCTCGCCAAGGCCTACGGCGAGAGCGTCGAGTGGGATGACTCGCTCCTGCCCGACCCCGCCGGGCAGTCGGAGGAAGTCGGCAGCTCGCCCTTTGCCATGCTCGGCTCCCTCTTCAGCGAGGTGGAGTACGCGCCCAAGCGCGACACGATCGCCATCCTCCACATCGACGGCGCCATCGCCGATGGCGACTCCGGCGGCGGCGGCGGGCTCCTGGGTGGTGATGCCGAGGTCGGCGCCCGCACCATCAAGCGGACCATCGAGGACCTGATCGAGAACGACCACATCAAGGGCGTTGTGCTCCGCATCGACTCACCCGGCGGCTCGGCCATCGCCAGCGAGATGATGTGGCAGTCGATCAAGCGGCTCCGCGCCAGCAAGCCCGTCTACGTCTCGATCGGGTCGATGGCCGCCAGCGGCGGGTACTACTGCGCTGTCGGCGGTGAACGCATCTACGTCAACCCCTCCAGCATCGTCGGCTCCATCGGCGTTGTCGGCGGCAAGATGGCCCTGGGCGGCGCGTACGAGAAGCTCCGCATCAACATCGTCTCACGCTCGCGCGGGCCGCACGCGGCCATCCTCAGCGGCAGCGCAGCGCCCTGGACCGACACCGAGCGGGCGCTCGTCCGCGCCAAGATGGTCGAGACCTACGACCTCTTCACCTCGCGCGTCACCGCGGGCCGCAAGGGCATCGACCTTGCCACGACGGCCGAGGGGCGGCTCTTCGTCGGGCAGGATGCCATCGACTTGAAGATGGCCGACCGCCTCGGCGGCCTTGAGACCGCCCGGGATGACCTCGCCGCCGCGCTCAAGCTCACCCCCGGCACCTACGACGTGATGGACTACCCGCCCCCCATGTCGCTGTTTGAGGTGATCGAGGGAGCGTTGCAGGGCTTCGGCCTTGCCGGGGTTCAGGCGCCCGGCTCAAAGGGCGCATCGGCACCCGGCCCGCTGGCGGGTGAGGTCCGCCGCATCGTGCGGTCGGTCGTCGGACCGGCCAACGAGGCGCGGCTCAGCAGCGGGCTCTCGGCGGTCTGGCAGCTCCGCAAGGAGCCGGTGATCCTCGCCGCGCCGCGTGTCTTCATCTTCAGGTAAGCGCCCCGCCGCCCCCTCCCCGCCCGGAGCCCCGCGATGGTCAAGTCCCAGCCGCCATCCTCCTCCGCGCCGGTGGTCGTCTCGCGCACCACGCTCATCCCCGGGCCCAAGTACAGCTACGAGCGGCTCACGATCGAGGGCCCGACGGGCGAGCGGCGGACCCGCGACATCATCAACCACCCCGGCGCGGTGGTGGTGGTTGCCGTGCTCGATCCGCCCGACGGCCGCCTGGTGCTCATCCGCAACTTCCGCCACGCCGTCGAGCGTGGCGGCGCGTGGGTGCTCGAGTGCTGCGCGGGCACGCTCGACAAGCCGGGTGAAGACCCCGCCGACTGCGCAGCCCGTGAGCTGATCGAAGAGACCGGCTACCGCGCTGACTCCATCAAGCCGCTGATGCCCACCGCATCGGGCGATGCCGGCTCCTTCTACACCACCCCCGGCCTCACCAGCGAGAAGATGTTCCCCTTCATCGCCACCGGGCTCACGCACACCGGCCAGGCGCTGGAAGAGGGCGAGACGATCGACGTGGTGCTGATGACGCCCGCGCAGGTTGCCGCCGCGATCGACGGTGACCCCGCCGCTACGGGGGCCGCCGGTCTGCCGATGATCGACGGCAAGAGCCTCGTCGCCCTCGCGCTCGCCACGCGGCGCGGGTTCGTGCGTATCTAGACTCAGGCGGCGGCTTTGACCGCCCCGCGTTCCGCCTCCGTGTTCCGTCTCACAGGAGTCTCCCGCTTCATGTCCACCTTCGGCAGCAATCGCGGTGGAGGTCGCCGGGGTGGCAGGTCCTGGGGCGGGGGGGGTGGCGGGTTCGACGACGCCCGGCCCTCGTGGTGGCGGCGGATCATCGCCCAGGGTGACAACCCGCTGATGTGGTCGGTGCCGATGGGGAGCCTGGCGGGGATCTCCATCCGCGTCAGCCTCATCTACATCGTGTGGATGGCGATCGAGCTGACGACGGTGAACGACTGGACCTTCAAGGCGACCTACGTCGCCTCGCTCTTTGTGCTGGTGCTGCTGCACGAGCTGGGCCACTGCTTCGCCTGCCGCGCAGTCGGCGGCGAGGCGGACAACATCCTCCTGTGGATGCTCGGCGGCTTCGCCTACTGCCGCTCGCCGCACAACTGGCGTGCGAACTTCATCACCACCGCGGGCGGCCCGCTGGTCAACGTTGCGCTGGTGCCGGTCTTCATGGGTGTGATGATGGCGCTGGGCGCCCCGCTGGCGTCGCTGGTCTTCAACCCCTGGTCGCCGCAGGCGGTCACCGAGGCGTGGCTCCGCGCCACCGGCGGGATGGGTGGCCCCGACTGGCTCAAGACGCCCCTCTTCACGCTCCACATCACCAACCTCGCGCTGCTGCTGTTCAACGTGCTGCTGCCGATGTTCCCCATGGATGGCGGCCGGCTGCTGCAGGCCATCCTCTGGCGCAGGATGGGCTACAGCCGCAGCATGATGGTGGCGACGACGGTCGGCCTCTTCGCCGCGGTGGTGGTTGGTCTCTTCGCCCTCTCGGTGCAGAGCTGGCTGCTGATCGCCCTGGCGATCATGTGCGGGATCACCTGCTACCAGCAGAAGCAGCAGCTGCGGTTCATGGCAGCGCAGGGTGGCGGCGACGATGAGCCGTGGCGTGCCAGCCTGGGCCCCAGCGATGGCGACGCGTGGCGGGGTGGGGGCGAGGGCGTTGTCGGCAGGATGTGGGGCGGTGGTAAGCGTGGTGGGGGCGGCGGGGGCGGTGGGGGGGGCGGCCCCGATGCCAAGCGCCGCGAGAAGGCCGCCAAGGCCGCCGCGGCCAACCGCGCACGGGCGGAGGCCGACAACGCCGAGCTCGACCGCATCCTCGCCAAGATCAAGGACAAGGGCATGGCGAGCCTCAGCAGCGCGGAACAGTCGTTCCTCAAACGCTCAACCGAGAAGGGCAAGGGCCGCTGAGGCACATCGCCTCGCCCACCGAGGAAGGCAGGAACTCAAAGGACGCAAAGAGCGCGAAGGGCTCAAAGAGATTCCGCGTGCTCGAAGCCTGCGGCACCCACGCGCGGGGAAGAGTCTTTTTTTCAACGAAGGGACCGAAGGTCTCGAAGGGGAAGAGAACGCCGCTGCCACAGAGGCCCGACCGGCAGGGAGGGCGCCCAAACCTCAACCAACCCGCAACGCCAAACCCACGCCCACGCCCCGAGGCCACAGAGGCCCGACCGGAAGGGAGGGCGCCCAAACCTCAACAGACCCGCAACGCCAAACCCACGCCCACGCCTTCAAAGGCAGGCCTCGGACCGTGCGAACGGGAGCGAAGCGGACGCCGAGCCGGGAGAACGATCGCCAGGTCGCCGCGGCGACCTGATCATCATTGCGGATCAACACGGATCAGGAAGGGGGAGGGGGAAGAGCAACGGAAAGGAAGCCTTTTTCTTCCTCTTTGAGTTTCCTGTCTTCTCTGTGCTCTCTGTGTCTCTGTGGTAAAAACGCCTTGGCCTTGCGCGGCGGGTGGCCGGTCTAACCGCGGTGCCGGATCGGTGGGTGGCACGGTCAAGCCGTCTTCGGCTTGGCCGTGTTCGGTGGAGGGGCGACTGAAACGGCGCGTCGGTCGACTCGAACGGCGCGCCGGTCGACTGAAACGGCGCGCCGGTCCGCGCCTTCGCCGACAGCACCGCGACACCGACCACCGTGCTCGACCTGGCGCAGCTCGACCCCATCGCGCTCCCCGGCCCCGCCGCTGCGCCGAACCCCGTCACCGGGATCACCGTCGGCATCGACACCGTCACCGGTGGCATCATCCTCAACTGGAAGGCCAGCCAGCCCGGGCCCGGCACCGTCTACATCATCAAGCGCCGGCTCAACTCGGCCTGTCCGGGGGGGTGGCAGTACATCGGCAGCGCCGGCAGCGACAAGACCTTCACCGACAACACCTTCACGCCCGGCCCCGACAGCGTGCAGTACTCGGTGCAGGCCCAGCGCTCCAACCTCTTCAGCGCGGCGACGGCGGTCGTCGTCAACTTCGGCACCGGTGGCGGCGGGCAGTTCGCTGTTGCCAGCGTGAAGATGGCGGCGTGAGTGGTCAAAGAGCCAAATGGCAAAGGGCCAAAGGGCCAAAGCAAGACAGAGCCATGCAAAGAACCCCGGGCGCTCGCGCTCGGGGTTTTCATTTGGCCCTTTGGCCCTTTGCCCTTTGGCCCTTTGCCTTCCTGCCTTCTTCCCGTCCCCCCTCGCGACTACCCTCGCCGCAATGGGCATCTACGACCGCGATTACGTTCGGGCTGATGGTGGTGAGGAGAACCGCTGGGGCGCCGGGGGGAAGTCGAAGCGGAAGGGAGCGGGTGGTGGAGGGGGCGGTGGGGGATTGAATCGGTTCAACCCGCGCGGGTGGTCGATGACGGGGTGGCTGGTGGCGATCAACATCGCGGTGGCGGTGCTGGGGATGGTGCTGTTCATGCTGCCCCAGCACGGCGGGTGGCAGGCGGTGCCGGTGGCGGTGGAGTGGATCCCCGATGTCGCCGAGCAGGTGAAAGAGACCGCGCTGGAGGTGGGTGTCAGCAAGGTTGAGAAGGTGACCAATGGGGCGCCGATCGTGACGCCGACGCGGGTGCGCATCGGCACGCAGTTCTACCGGGCGATGACGATCGATCAGGCGTGGGGGCACTTCTCCACGTTCAAGGCGTTCGGGCAGTTTGAGATCTGGCGGTTTGTGACGTTCCAGTTCCTGCACTTTGGGTGGATGCACCTGGCGTTCAACCTCATCGGGCTCTGGACGTTCGGGCCGGATGTGGAGGAGTACCTGGGGCGCAAGCGCTACCTGGCGTTGTACCTGGTGTGCGGTGTGTTCGGGGCGGTGGCGTATCTGCTGCTGAACGGGCTGGGGAACCTCTTCCCGGATGTGCGCATCCCGGGGCTGCTGATCCACGACACGCGGACGCCGCTGGTGGGGGCGAGCGCGGGGATCTTCGGCATCATGCTGGCGGCGGCGTTCGTGGTGCCGCAGCGCGTGATCGACTTGCTCTACATCATCCCGCTGCGGATCAAGCCGGCGGTCTACCTGTTCTTCGGCATCGCGCTGCTGAGCCTGCTCTTTGGCAGCCGCAACGCGGGGGGTGAGGCAGCGCACGTGGGCGGTGCGCTGGCGGGGTACTACTTCATCCGGCACATGTACCACCTGCGCGACTTCTTTGACTTCTTCGGGCCCGCGCCGAAGAAGGAGGGGAAGGGGGAGAAGGCGAAACTTGGGAAAGGGAGTGCGGCGGAGGGTGGGAAGGGGGGGAAGGTTGATCAGGATGAGGTGGACCGCATCCTGGCGAAGCTGCACATGCACGGCGATGCAGCGCTGGATGAGTACGAACGCGAGACGCTCAGGCAGGCGACGGCCGCGGCCAAGGGCGAGACGACACCCTCGCCCGAGCGGGGCGCCTGAATGCCGTCGCCGCTCCGCTACGAGTTGCTGGCCAAGTCACGCACGACGCGCGCCCGGCTGGGGCGCGTGCACACACCCCACGGCGCGTTCGACACGCCGGCGTTCATGCCGGTGGGGACGCGCGGGACGGTGAAGGGTGTGCTCCCCGACATGCTGGCGCAGACCGGTGCGCAGATCTGCCTCGCCAACACCTACCACCTGATGCTGCGGCCCGGCGCTGACCTGGTGGAGAAGGTGGGGGGCAAGGAAGGTGTCCACGCGCTGATGAACTGGCGCGGGCCGATCCTCACCGACAGCGGCGGCTACCAGGCCTTCTCGATGGCGGACTTGAACACCCTTTCCGATGAGGGTGTGACGTTCAAGTCGATCGTCGATGGCTCGTCGATCCACCTGTCGCCGCAGCGGGCGATCCAGGTGCAGAACCAGCTGGGCGCTGACATCATCATGGCCTTCGACGACTGCCCCCCCAGCGCGAGCGCGGGGTCGGTCGAGGCCGACCCCGACGATGCGCGGCTCACCCGCGTGCTCAAGCGCGACAAGGTTGGCAGCAGCGGCGACTACGCCAAGCGTGTCCGCACCGCCAACGAGCGGACGGCCCTCTGGCTGGAGCGCTGCTGGCAAGCGCACCAGCGCAAGGAAGACCAGGCGCTCTTTGGGATCATCCAGGGTGGCACGCTGCTGGAGGAACGCACGTGGTCGGCCTCGCGCTTGACGCAGCTCGACCTGCCCGGCTTCGCCATTGGCGGCGTGGCGGTGGGCGAGACGTTCGAGCAGATCATGGCGGTGGTGCGCCACACCGCGCCGCTGCTGCCGGAGCAGAAGCCGCGGTACCTCATGGGTGTGGGCTACGAGCGCGACCTGCTGGGCGCTGCGCTGGCGGGTGTTGACATGTTCGACTGCGTCCTGCC
>JAUXUZ010000058.1 GCA_030680655.1 Phycisphaerales bacterium | reverse complement strand
TGCAACTCTCCGTGGGCTCGTGGGTTGCGTTGATGGGCTTCTTCATCGGCGGGTCGGCGCTGGCGATGCTGATGTTTCGAGTCTGAACCGGGCAGTGATGTTGGAAAGGGATCTCATGGCACCATCAAGCAAGGATTCAATGGCCGCGAAGCAAAGTGACGAGGCCGTCGTGCACCCTATCGAGGGCGGCCGAAGTGCCGCCGTCAAACAGTTGGTGCTCGGTGCACTCTTCGGGGTACTTTTCGGGTTCCTCCTTCAGAAGGGCGGAGTGGCGAAGTACCACATCCTGATTGGAATGCTCCTGCTCGAAGACTTCACGGTTATCAAGGTCATGCTCTCCGCCATCGTGGTAGGCATGGTCGGCATTTTCACCCTGCACGCCTTCGGCCTCGTAAAGCTCCACATCAAGCCAACCCGCTACGCCGCGAACATCCTGGGTGGATTGGCCTTCGGTGTGGGCTTTGCGCTTCTTGGGTATTGCCCGGGCACCGGGGCTGCGGCTCTCGGGCAGGGAAGCCTCGACGCGATTGCTGGGATCGTCGGCTTGATGGCGGGCTCGTACCTCTTCGCGGAGGCGTCGGGGTTTTTGGGTCGAACCGTAGAGAAATGGGGCGACCGCGGTAAGTTGACGATCCCGCAACTCCTCCGCCTGCCCGTCGCCGCCACGGTCCCCATCGTCGCGGTGGTTCTCATTCTGGGCTTGATTGCGTTGGAACGGTTCGGGGCCAGGTAACGGATCGATCGTCCGACTCGAACGTCTCGCTGGCCTTGCAACGCTGGAAGAGGAAAGGAAGCGATCATGAAACAAATCGTTGTGCTCACCGTCGCGGTTGTCATTGCCGCCGCCATGCTTGCGATGGCCGCAGCCAGCGAAGGGAACGCCATGCACCGAGGTCCGGACAGACATCGGGTTGTATTTGAAGTCACAGGTGATAGCCAGGAACTGTGGGACGGGGTGCTCAACAACACCGAGAACGTCCGAGCCGCGCGTGGACCTTACCGACGTGGAAGTCGTCCTGCACGGGAAGGGACTCGGGATGCTCATGGGGACCAACACGCCGCAGAAGTCTCGGATGGAGGCACTTGCCGGCGCGGGCGTCGTCTTCGCCGCGTGTGAGAACACCATGAAAAGGAAGAATGTCACCAAGGAGCAGCTCATGACGTTCGCGGTCACGGTGGACTCGGGCATCGCCGAAGTCGTCCGCAAACAGGAACAGCACTGGTCGTACATCAAGAGCGGGTCTTGACCGTTCGAGTGCGACGACGCGCGTGTCAAGCCGCGCTTCGAGCAATCACGGCCAGGATTGCCAGAGCAAACGCGACGACAATCACCGTTACGATGGCGACGGTTCCGCCGGCGGTCGCGGTGCGGCCCTGCTCAATCGCCTGTCGGACCATGCGATATCGCCATGCCCCCAAGAGCGCCAGCAACGCGCCCACCACGACCATCGCGATGGCGAGCGGTACCGAATAGCCGGTCTTGGGCGGTTGAGGCTCGTTGCTCGTCGAGGAAAGAAACCGCAGCCAGACTCCAAACTTGCCCACCACGAAGCCCAGCCCCACCACGGTGATGCTAGTACGGATCCACGCAAGATATGTCCGCTCATTGGCGAGATGATCGCGAGTGGCGGTC
>JAUXUZ010000307.1 GCA_030680655.1 Phycisphaerales bacterium | reverse complement strand
AACGAGCAGTAAGTTTGTAGATCAACAGACCAAGTGCATATGCCTTCTGCCAGGCGATCAAATCACGATACCCCTTCACCGCGACCTTCGTAGCGGTCAAGCCATTCGTGCCTTCTTGATCCCTTGATGCCTTGATCCCTTGATCCCTTTCTTAGCTCGGCCTCACCAAGAAGAGCTTCTGGCCGTACTCGACGGCCTGGCCGCTCTGGACGAGGACCTTGGCGATGGTGCCGCTGGTCTCGGCTTTGATCTCGTTGAAGACCTTCATGGCTTCGACCATGCAGACGGTGGTGTCGGCGGCGACGGCTGCGCCAACGGTGGTGAAGGGAGGTGAGTCGGGGCGGGAGGCGGCGTAGAAGGTGCCGACCATCGGGCTGACGACGGCGACGAGGCCTGCGTCAGAATCCACGGCCGCGGCAGAGGCGGCCGGGGTGTCGTTATCGTCATCGGCCGCGGCTGCGCGTGAGGCGGGGATGTGGACCGGTGCGCCGCCGACGGCGACCATGGGCACGCCTGAGCTGCCGCGCTTGACTTGGACGGTCTCCTGCTGGTCCTGGAGGTTGAGCTCGCTGAGCTCGTTCTCGACCATGAGGCGGACGAGTTCTTTGAGTTTCCGGATATCGATCATTTCAAACCCTCACATGGCTCGGCGACGGTGACGCAACGGGTGCGTTACCGGCGCGTGGCCCACTTGATGTCCATCGGCAGCGTGCAGAGGTTGCGGGCGCCGCCCTTCGTAATCAGGTAGTCGTTCTCGAGGCGGACGCCGCCGACGCCGGGGAGGTAGATGCCCGGCTCGATGGTGACGACCATGCCCTCTTGCAGTTCGGTGGGCGCGCCCATGTGCGAGAGGCGCGGGTCTTCGTGGATCTGGAGGCCGATGCCGTGCCCGAGCGAGTGCGAGAACTGCGCACCGTAGCCGGCGGCGGTGATGTGCTCGCGGGCGATGCCGTCGATCTCCTTGCCAGACCGCCCGTTGGCGAGGTTGGCCGCGGCCAGTTCGTGCGCCTCTCGCACGATCTCGTACACCCTGGCGAGCTTCGCCGGCCACTTACCAAAGCACACGACGCGGGTCATGTCGCCGTGGTAGCCGTCGAAGGTTGCGCCCCAGTCGATCAGCAGCGGGACGCCGCGCGCGATCGGCGCGGGCCCGGCGCGGTAGTGCGGGAGCGAGGCGTTGGGGCCGCTGCCGGCGATGGTGCCGAAGCCCGGCTCGGGCGACCCGCGCATCTTCATCTCAAACTCGAGGATGGCGGCGAAGTGCGCCTCGGTGACGGCTTTCTTCTTGCGCAGCAGCACGCCGAGCTGATCCAGGGCCGACTCGAGCGCCTCTTCCTGAATGCTGATCGCCTTCAGCAGCTTCTCGATCTCTGTGAAGTCTTTGACGACGCGCAACCCCGCGAGGATTCCGGCCGTCTCCACCAGTTTGACGCCCTTGCACTTGCGTGCAAGGAACCCACGGCGGGCGAGCGTCAGGTGGTCGGCCTGGATGCCCAGGGCCTTCACTCCCGTACGGGCCACAACCTCGCCCACCGCATCGAACATCGGGTTGGTACGAATGTGCACGCGGCAGACTGACTTGAACGCTTCCAGCTCTTCGGCGAAGCGACCGTCGCTGATGATGGTGGTTTGCTTGCCGGCCAACAGCAAGAACGAGTCGCCCCCGAGGAAGCCGGTCAGGTAGCCCACGTCGAGCGGATCGGTCACCAGGAAGTGGCCGCCGCTGCTTACCGCGCTCTGCGCGGCCCGCGCGGCGGCCGCTAAACGCTCGCGGTAGACCGATCGGTCGTGCTGCACGCGGGGTGCACTCTTTGTGCCCTTGCCGGGGCGGGAGCGTGGGGAGGTGCGGGTGGCCATTGACGGCGATGATACCGGGTCTGGAACGTCGTTGCCTACACCCCAACCTACGCGATCGGGGTTTGTTCTTCATTGATCCGGTGCCCAACGCGCACGAACCCCCGTTGCAAATCTATGCAGCAGGCAGTTCGGTACACTCCCCAAAGCGTGCGGCCTCCCCCCCATTCTCACTGTGTTCACGCGATCGCTTGCCCGGGAAACCAGAGCGGGAGGTCTGCGTGAATCCGATGCGTCGGGTTGCGGTCTCACTGGTAGTGGCCGTGGCACTCCTGTCTGTGGGGCTCCCGCTTCTAGGCGTCGCGCTCCGCGCTGCCTGGCCGACCAGTACCCTCGGGACGCTGCCGACCGGCGCCGCCGCACCCGGCGGAGCTCCCGCGACCACACTTCAGATGGCGGCAGCGACGTTGATTGTGCCACTGCTTGTCGCACTCGGGGCGGTGTCGATCGCCTGGCCGACCTGCTGGCTGCTGCGCTCGCCCCGTCGTGGCACGCGCATCGGGCTCGCGCTGCTCGCGGTGCCGATGCTCATGCCCTCTTACCTCGCCTACGCCGGATTCGGGCTTGGGCGGGCGCCGGGCACGTGGATCGGCGAGATCGTCAACCGCTGGCCGTCGAACGCGAACGTGCTCTTTGGGCAGTCGCTGGCGGTTGCGGGATTGATCCTGTGGTGCTGGCCGCTGGCGACGTTGGTGATGCTCGGCGCGGTGCGGCGTGTCGAGCAGGAGCACCTCGATCAACTCGCCTTGACAGGGGCCGGTCGCTGGGCGTCGCTGGTGCAGAGGCTGGCCATGGTTCGAGGCGTCGTGCTGGTGGCGATCGGGGTTGTGACGCTGCTCATGCTGGGCTCGGCGGTTCCGCTGCACCTTGCCCAGATACCGACATTGGCGATCGACCTGTGGGCCAGGCTCGCGCTGTCGCCAACGTCGACAGCGGTCTGGTTCGAGGCATGGCCGCTGCTGATCGCCGCTGCCGCCGGTTCCGCGTGGGTCACACGCTGGGCCTGCGCTGATCAGCCGCACGAAGCACGATCAACGCGGTCACCCGATGGGCCGCGCGGCCGGTTGCTGATTCCGGGTGCTGCGTGGTTGCTCGCGGTCGCGCTGCCGATGTGGCTGTTCGCAGCCTCTGTCGAGTACCCAAGGCTGCTGGTTGACTTCTGGCGTGAGAACGCCCGGTCGGTCATCGACAGTGTGATGGTCGCCGGAGCCGTCGCTGCCGTGCTGACCTTGCTCGCTCTGGCTGCCTGGTATGCGGTTGAGCACCGGGGCGCAAGGAGGGTGGTGGCCGTTGGGCTGGGTCTTCAGATGATTGGGCTGCTGCTGCCGGGCGTGTTGATCGGCAGCGCGATAAGCGGGATGCTCAATCACCCCGCACTTGGAGAAGCGGGGCGGTGGTTGAGTGACTCAACCGGATCGGTTGTGCTCGGGCATGTGGCCCGCTTTGGGGCACTGGGCACCCTCGCGGGGCTCTGGCTTTCGCGGCTCGAAGCGCAGAGCCTGCGCGATGCCCGGCGGCTCGCCGGCGGTGAGGGTGTGCGGGTCTGGCTCGGGCTGGCCGTGCGCC
>JAUXUZ010000049.1 GCA_030680655.1 Phycisphaerales bacterium | reverse complement strand
TGGCGTCGGCCGCGGCCTTGAGCTGGTCGGCGGGCTTGGTCGAGTCTTTGTCCTCGAACGTGCCGGAGAGTTTGGGGTCGTCCTTGTCGTCGAAGAGGTTCTCAACGTTGAAGGTGGTGATGCGGATGGCGCCGGAGGTCTTGGCGGGGGCCTGTTTTACGCCGAAGCGGATGGTGCTCGCGGGGTCGGCGGCGGGCAGCGCCGGCGTTGCGGGAACGGGAGCGGGCTGGGGCTTGAGCCCAGGCTGGGAGAGCATGGCCGCGACGGCGATGGTGGCGATGGCGGCGACGCTGATGACGACCTGCATGGGCTTGGTGACGGGCATGACGGAGGGTATGCGTGTGCAGGGAGCGGGCGTGCATTCCTACACTCAGGGGTGAAGCTGATCCTTGCAAATCCGAGGGGCTTTTGTGCCGGCGTGCACATGGCGGTGGACGTGGTGGGGATCCTGCTCGATACGTGCCCGGAGGTGCCGGTGTACGTCTACCACGAGATCGTTCACAACCGGCACGTGGTGGACCGGTTCGTGGACCGGGGAGCGATCTTTGTGGAGAGCCTTGAGGACGTTCCGCACGGGTCGCTGGTGGTCTTCTCGGCGCACGGGGTGTCGCCGGCGATGCGGAAGCTGGCGGAGTCGCGCGGGCTGATCTCGGTCGACGCGACGTGCCCGCTGGTGACCAAGGTGCACAGCGAGGCGATCCGGTATTCGCGGCAGGGGTACCAGATTCTGCTGGTGGGTCACAAGGACCATCAGGAGGTGATCGGGACGATGGGCGAGGCGCCCGACTCGACGCAGGTGGTCGAGAGCGCGGCGGACATCGCGAACCTGAAGATCATCGACCCGGCGAAGCTGGTCTACCTGACGCAGACGACGCTGAGCACCGACGACGCGGGGGTGGTGATCGATGCGCTCAAGACGGCGTTCCCGCTGATCAAGGAGCCGCCGGGGAGCGATATCTGCTACGCGACGACCAACCGTCAGGCAGCGGTGCGGCAGATCGCGCCCGAGTGTGATGTGGTGCTGGTGGTGGGGAGCCGCAACAGCAGCAACAGCGTGCGGCTGACGGAGATCGCCCAGAACGTGGGGACGAAGGCGTTCCTGCTCGATGACGCGAGCGAGGTGCACGATGAGTGGTTCGCGGGCACACCCGGCGAGGGGCGCGCGGCGACGGTGCTGGTGACGGCGGGTGCGAGCGCGCCGGAGGACCTTGTCGCGGAGTTGTGCCGCACGCTGCTGTCGCGGTTCCCGTCGGACGACGCGTCGCGCCAAGGGATCGAGCAGCGCGACATCGTGAGCGAGGATGTGGAGTTCGGGCTGCCGGTGGCGCTCAAGCGGCTGATGCGCGAGAAGGGGATCGACCCGGAGGGGCGGCGCATCAGGGTGGGCAATTACCAGATCACGCAGACGGCGTACGGGGCGGTGCCGCTGACGGTGAGCGCCAAGAACGATTGAGCTGCAGCGGGGCTTGCGGAATGGCCGCACTCAGGGCAGGGGGCTGTGGGCGGCAAGCCGCGGAGGTCGTAGTTGCATGTCTGACATCGCCCGACCCTTTCGGCGCGTTGGCGGTAGAGCCAATTCACCCATAAGGCGGTGGCGCAGGCGGCGGGGATAAGGATGAAGATCGGCGTGCCCGACACGATCGAGGCGCTGGCAATGGTGTTGGCGCTGGTGGCGGGGACCCTTGAACTGAATCCGACCCACTCGACGCGGCTGAGGGGAAGAGGCGCTGGCGGGGAGAAGGGGAATGATGACGAGTCGTGTGTGCTGCCCTGATGCAACGCCAACTGGTGCCAGATGAATGAACCGTCTGGTTGGGGGATGGCTCGCTGTGTAAGGCGGATGCAGACGGCGTAGGAAAGCGCTGTGGCGATGAATGTGCACCCGGCGATCGCAGTGATTGTCCAGCGGATAACGGGCTCCCACCGGGGTGGGGTCTTCGTGCGAGGGTGTGGTTTGTCCATGCGGAATACTCAGGTTGGTCTTGGGCGAAGGGGCGATTACGGTACTTGGCGGGTGACGGGGAGCGAAACGAACCTACGATGGCCGCAAGTGACAGCGCTCCCCCACTTCTTTGATTTCACACCCGAAACGTTCACCACCTGGTGCGCGGAGCGGCGGATGCCGGCGTTCCGGGCCAAGCAGGTCTTTGAGTGGGTGTACGCCAAGGGGATTGTTGATCCAGCGGCCATGACGAATCTCTCGGTGCTTGATCGCAAGACGCTCACTGAAGGGATGCGCTTCCTGACCGGCACCGTCGTGCATCGGCAGGACGCGACGGACGGGACGACGAAGTTGCTGATCGCTTGGGAAGAGGGAAAGGCGAACGGCAATCGGCAAACGGCAAACGGCGAAGTAGAGGTCGCAAGCGGGTCCATTCGATTGCCGATTGCCGATTCCCGTTTGCCCTCTTCCGAAGATCGCAAGACGACCGAGTGCGTGATGATCCCTTCGGAGGATCGCCGGACGGCGTGCATCTCTTCGCAGGTCGGCTGCCCGGTGGGGTGCAAGTTCTGCGCATCGGGCGTGGGCGGGCTTGAGAGCAACCTGACGGGCGGGCGGATCGTTGAGCAGGTCTGGTGGCTGCGCGAGATGCTGCGGTCGCACCCGATGACCGACACGCGCGTGCCGGAGCGTGGGCCGAGCAAGGGGGGCTTCGGTGACACGCCGCTGGTGCACGAGTTCCCGCGGATCACCAACGTGGTGTTCATGGGGATGGGTGAGCCGCTGGCGAACTTCGGGCCGGTGATGCACGCGGTGAAAGTGATCACCGCTCTGTGGGGACACGCCATCAGCGCCCGCAAGGTGACGATCTCGACCGTCGGTCTCCCCAAGGCGATCGAGCGGCTCGCCGCCGAGTGCGACCTGCCGATCACGCTGGCGCTCTCGCTGCACGCGACGACCGACGAGATCAGGCGTTCGCTTATCCCGTGGGCGGAGTACAGCACGATCGAGCAGCTGCTGGCCTCGTGCCAGAAGTGGTTCGACAAGACCGGGCGCGAGATCACGCTCGAGTACACGCTGCTGCGCGGCGTCAACGACCGGCCCGAGCACGCGCAGGAACTCGCCCGTCTGGCGGCGACGATGCGGGCGAACGTGAACATTATCCGGTACAACGAGGTGGCGGGAATGCCGTTTAGCCGGCCGCTGACCGACGACGTGCACCGCTTTCAGGAGGTGCTGCGCAACCGGGGTGTGAACAGCCACATCCGGGCGTCGCGCGGGCGCGACATCGCCGCGGCGTGCGGTCAGCTGCGGTACGAGGACAAGCGCGCGGGGGAGCGGGGGAAGCCGGCGGCGGCGGGTGTGCGGGGTGAGTAGTGGGGCGCCTGGCTGAGGCGGGCGAGAATGCCTGCCCCAGCGTTGCTGACCGTTGCCTCACCTGTCTGCTTATTCTCGCACCACCACTGCACTTTCGATTCGCAGGTTGAAAACCTGCACCACGCGTATGACCACCAACACCGCCACACTTCCCCGGCGCACCTTCGCGATCATCTCTCACCCAGACGCTGGCAAGACCACGCTCACCGAGAAGCTGCTGCTCTACGGCGGCGCGCTGGGGCTTGCCGGATCAGTCACGGCACGCAAAGACCAGCGCGCGACCACCAGCGACTGGATGGAGCTGGAGAAGCAGCGCGGCATCTCGATCAGCTCGACGGTGCTGCAGTTTGACTACGACGGCTACCGGGTGAACCTGCTCGACACGCCGGGGCACAAGGACTTCTCCGAGGACACCTACCGCGTGCTGACGGCGGTGGACGCGGCGGTGATGGTGATCGACGCGGCGAAGGGCATCGAGCCGCAGACACGCAAACTCTTTGAGATCTGCCGCAAGCGCGGCGTGCCGATCTTCACGTTCATGAACAAGTGCGACCGGCCGACGCGCGACCCGATCGACCTGCTCGACGAGCTGGAGAAGGTGCTGGGGATCGGCGCGTTCCCGGTCAACTGGCCGCTGGGGAACGGGCCGAACTTCAAGGGCGTGTACGACCGGCTGACGCACCAGGCGCACCTGTTCGAGCGGACGTCGGGAGGGGCGTACGTTGCGCCGGTGGAGATGAAGGGGATCGACGACCCGGCGCTGCGCGACCGGATGGACGACCACGTCTACCGCCAGAGCAGAGACGAGATCGAGATGCTCGCCGGGGCGGGGGAGACGTTCGACGAGCAGCGGGTGCTCGAGGGCAAGGTGACGCCCGTCTACTTCGGCAGCGCGATGAACAACTTCGGCGTGCAGCTGATGCTCGACGGGTTCCTCGCGCACTCGCCGCCGCCGGGCCCGCGCCTGGCCCGGTCAACCGAGACCGGCGCCGAGCGGATGATCGAGCCGGGCGACGACACGTTCAGCGGGTTCGTCTTCAAGATCCAGGCGAACATGGACCCGCGCCACCGCGACCGCATCGCCTTCATCCGGATCGTGTCGGGGTCGTTCACGCGCGAGATGACGACCACGCACGTGCAGAGCGGCAAGAAGATCAGGCTGTCGAACGCTCAGAAGCTCTTCGGCCAGGACCGCGAGACGGTGGAGGAGGGGCGCGCGGGTGACGTGGTGGGCATCGTGGGGCACGACGGCCTGCGCATCGGCGACACGCTGAGCGACGACCGCACGATCGTCTACGACGAGATCCCCAAGTTTCCGCCGGAGGTCTTCCAGTACGTGCACAACCCGCAGCCGGGCAACTCCAAGAAGTACAAGCTCGGGCTGGAGCAGCTGCTGCAAGAGGGCGTGGTGCAGGTGCTCAACGTGGGGACGGAGCAGACCAAGCGGCCGCTGCTGACGGCCGTGGGCGTGCTGCAGTTTGAGGTCTTCCAGTACCGCATGAAGTCTGAGTACAGCGCGGAGACACGCCTGGAGCCGTCGCGCTGGACCACCGCCCGCTGGTGGCGCAAGAAGGACGCCCCGGAAGGGTGGTTGCCGGAGTTGCCGATGGATGCCGCCCACGCGACCGACCGCGACGAGCAGCCGGTGGTGCTCTTCGCCGACGAGTGGGCCCTGAAGCACTTCGCGTCGCGGAACCCGGACCTGGAGTTCTTCGCGGTGGCGCCGTCGTCGTCGGGCACGGCCGGTTGAACCCGGCCCGGCCCCCCGCTGCGCGGCAACCGGCGGCGCGTTCGGCTAACCTCCCGGCGTGACCGGCGCGATCCTGCTGCTCCTGGCGCTTGCGTTTCTGCTGGCTGTGCCGCTGACGGTGTACGCACGCGCGATGGGCAACCGCCTCAACGCCCACGACGGCGCCGGCGTGGCGGGGCAGTTGAAGGAGGCCGCGCGTCGCGTGCCCAACACCGGGGGCGTCGCCGTGTTTGGCGCCGTGACGCTGCCGCTGATCGGCTTTCTCGTCGCCATGCGCCTGGGGCTGGAGCAGCGCATGGTGGCGTTTGTGCCCGACCTTGCGCCCCACCTTGAGCGCGTCAACGAGCAGGCGGGGACGTACGGGTGGCTGCTGATCTGCCTGGGTGTGCTCCACGTGATGGGGCTCATCGACGACCGGCGGCCGCTGGGGGCCTGGCCGAAGCTGCTGGTGATGGCTGCGGTGGCGGCGGCGTTTGTGCTCTTTACCGAGACACCCTCGGGCGGATCGCGGGTGCTGACGATGCTCGACGCCCATGTCGGAGGGGCGTGGCTGAGCGTGCTGATCACGGTGGTCTGGATCATCGCGGTGACCAACGCGCTGAACTTCATCGACAACATGGATGGGCTCTGCGGTGGTGTCGCAGCGATCGCGGGCGCATGCTTCATGGTGTCGGCGCTGGTCCACCGGCAGTGGTTCGTCGCGGGGATCCTGGCGCTGCTTGTGGGCGGGTGCCTGGGGTTCCTGGTCTTCAATTTCCCGTGGCGCAAGCCCGGCTCGATCTTCCTGGGTGACGGCGGCTCGCTGGTGATCGGGTTTGTGCTGGCGACGATGGCGGTGCGGATCACCTACGCGCAGATCGACGACGCAGCCGTCGCCGCGGCGAAGTCGACCGTGCGTTGGCACGCCGTGCTGACACCGCTGGTCGTGCTGGCGGTGCCGCTCTACGACATGACGAGCGTGACGTTTCTGCGCCTGCGCCAGGGCAAGAGCCCGTTCGTGGGCGACCTGCAGCACCTCTCGCACCGGCTGCACTTTGGCGGGCTCACGCGCCGCGACACGGTGGTGGTGATCTGCGGGCTGACGGCGATCACGGCGATGGGCGGCATCGTGCTGCCCAGCCTTGAACCGTGGCAGGCGAGCGTGGTCTTTGCGCAGACGATCGCGGCCCTGGTGCTGCTTGGAATCTGGGAGTACCGGGCCGGCGCTGCCGCCCGGGCCGGGCGATGAACACCGCGACTGCACATGGCGGAGAGGACACAGGGTGGGAGGCGTGGGGTGCGCGGGCGTGGGGGTTGATCGTCGGCGTTGCCTTGGTGCTCGTGCCAATGCTGGTGCGCCTGCAGACGCCGCTGGACCTGCTTCCATACTGGGACGGCGACCCGTTCACGCAGGAGGCATCGGTCATCGGCCTGACGCCGGGGCTAAGCCTGTATGGCGATGTGGTGAGCCTGATCGGCGCCGCCGTTTTGCTGGCCCTTGCCCCGCGGCGTGGCCGGATCGCGACGCTTGCGGGTGCTGTGATGGTGGCCGCGGGAGCGGCGGCGTGCGCCTGGCACCTGAGCCTGCACGCGTTCAACGCGAAGGAAGCGATCACCAGCGGGGCGTGGATCAGCGGCGTGGCGGGGGCGTTTGCGCTCTGGCGCGTGGCGGGCGACCGGCGCGTGCGCCTGCTGGTGTTTGCGCTGATCATCGGCGCGGTCGGGCTGCTGGCGGCCAAGGGGGCGTACCAGGTGGCGGTCGAGCACCCGGCAACGGTTGAGGCGTTCCAGCGCGACCGTGAGGCGATCCTGGCGCGGAACGGTTGGTCGCCGGACTCATCGATGGCGAAGGCGTACGAGCGCCGCCTGATGCAGACCGAGGCCACCGGGTGGTTCGGTTTCGCGAACGTCTACGCGAGCTTCGCGGCGGCGGGCGTAGCGGCGTTTGGCGTGCTGGCCGCGGGCGCGTGGCTGACGTGGCGCAGCGCTCGCGCGGATGAAGAAGGTGAGCCGGGGCGCTGGCCGTTCGTCCTCTCGGGCGCGGGGTTTGTGCTTTCGGCCGCGGCGCTGGCGATGGCCGGCGCGAAGGGTGGTTTCGCGGCGGTGCTGCTGGGGGTGGGCGTTGCCCTGGCGCTGGAGTGGGCGCGCCGGCGTAACGCCGGGCGTGCCGTTTGGCTGCGCCTGATCGGACCGGCGGCAATCGCGGCCCCACTGCTGGCGGTTATCGCACGCGGCGCGGTCGATGAGCGCATGGGCGAGTTGTCGCTGCTGTTTCGCTGGTTTTACATGCAGGGCGCGGCACGCATCTTCGGTGCAAACTGGCTGCAAGGTGTGGGGCCAGACGGCTTCCAGGCCGCCTACTCGTTGGCGAAGAACCCGCTGAGCCCCGAGGATGTGACGAGCCCCCACAGCCTGCTGTGGGACTGGGCGGCGTGCCTGGGAATCGGCGGGCTGGCGTGGGGTGCGCTGCTGCTGTGGATGAGCACGCGCCTTGGCTCGGGTGCGGTGGCAGAGGAGTCCGCTTCGGAAGCCGGCGATGATCACGCCGACGAGACGCGGAAGCTCATGCGTGCCGTCTGCCTGATCGCGGCGCTGTCGGCGGTGCTGTCGATCCCTACCCAATACGCCGCGATGCTGCCGGAAGAGGCGCTGGGTGTGCGGATCGGCGGGCTGGTGGTGTGGTGCGTCTGCTCGTGCGCGGTGCTGGCCGTTGCGCAGCGTTGCATCGGCTGGCGGATCGCCCTGGCTGCGGGCGCGTGCGTGCTGCTGACACACACGCAGATCGAGATCACCGGCGTGTGGCCGCAGTCGTGCGGGCTGCTGCTTGCGGTGGTCGCGGTGGCCGCGGTGCCGAATGGCTGTCGGGCCGATGCGGACGAAGGTGAACCGACCTCGCGGGCAGCGGGGCGGTGGCCTCAGTACGTGTGCGCTGCGATCGTGCTCTGGATCGGCCTTGTGGCGCTGCGCACCGCGGGCGTTGCCCGGCAATGGGAGAGCTCGCTCGCGGACGCGTACACGCTCGCCACGCCGGTGCGTGAACTGCGACGGCAGATAGCCGGAGCCGCGTCTGATCCCAGCGAGCAGGCAAGGCTGACTCACCGC
>JAUXUZ010000043.1 GCA_030680655.1 Phycisphaerales bacterium | reverse complement strand
GGGCGTCTCGACGGCGACGGTGAGCCGCGTGCTCAACACACCCAACCTCGTCGCGGAAGAGACGGCCGGCAAGGTGCGCAAGGCGGTGGCGGAGCTGAAGTACAAGCCCAACCTCTTCGCCAAGGGGCTGATGACGCGCAAGAGCCAGGTGCTGGGCATCGCCCTGCCCGACCTGCACGGTGAGTTCTACTCGACGCTTCTGCACGGCGCCGACGATGAGGCGCGCCGGCACGGCTACCAGCTGCTGGTGAGCACCGATGCGCGCCGGAACGGTGGGGGTAGTGGCGAAGAAGGGGAGGCGTCGCAGGGCGCTGCGCAGCTCGACTTGACGTTCGGCATCGTCGAGGGCATCGCGCTGATGATCACCCAGCCCCAGGATGAGCTGGTGCGCCGCGCAATGGCGACGGGCCTGCCGCTGGTGGTGATGGACTCGGAGGTGCGGGCGCCGACGGTTGACTGCGTGCTGGTGGACAACGTGGTCGGCACGGTCGAGGCGGTGGCGCACCTGGCGGAGAAGACGCCCAAGGACCGGATCTACTTCGTCGGTGGTCCGGAGGGGAACTTCGATACGCGCATGCGGGCGGAGGCGTTCACCACGACGTTGAAGGGCTTCGGGCGCGCGCCGGGCCCGATGCAGCTGGCGTACAAGGAGTACAGCGAGGCGTGGGGGTACGAGTGGGCGCAGCAGATGAGCCGCGAGGGTGGCAGTAGCGCGGGAGGGCGGCTGAAGGGGAGCGCGGTGCTGTGCGCCAACGACGAGATCGCGGTGGGTGTGCTGCAGGCGGCGGAGGACCTGGGCCTGCGCGTTGGGCCGGGGGATGAGGGGGGGGGCGGTGTACGGATCGTCGGCTTCGACGACACGCGGATCGCGTCGATCGTGCGCCCCAAGCTCAGCAGCGTGCGCGTGCCGCTGATCGAGGTCGGCGCGGCGTCGGTACGCCTGCTGCTGCAGCGCATCGAAGAGCCCGACGCCCCCGCCCACGTGCTGCGCCTGCCGACCCGCCTGGTGGTGCGGCAGAGCTCGTAACGGGGACGATGGAGAGGGGTGTGCAGAGAGCAAAACCTGTGGTATATTCGCTGTAGCCCCGATTTGAGGGGGGTGGTGCAAGGTTTCGCGCCCGCGGCACAAGTCATGACAGCGAAGAACGAAGGAGCCTCCGATGAAGCAATCGAACGTCAATGTGCTCGCCCTGACCCTGCTCGCTGGTACCGGCGGAACGGCCTTGGCCCAGCCTTACCCGATCACCGGCATCGGCAACCTCGTGGGCGGGCCGAGTAACGCCTGGGGGATCAGCAGCGGCATCGGGCAGCCGGTCGTCGGTGAGACGGACACCAACAACAGCCTCACGCACAGAGCGTGCACGTTCACCACCGGCATGGCTGCCACCAATAACGGCAGCGGGCCGGGCGGGTTCTTCACCCCCAAGTGCGCCTACCGCATCAGCGCGACGAACCTGATCTACTGCGGCAGCGGCCAGAGCGCGAGCCTCTCGACGCGTGCGTTCCGCAACTACGGCGGCGTGACCACGGAGTTGGGGACGATCAACCCGTTCCTTCAGAACAGCGAGGCCCGCGGCATCAACAACAGCGGTACCATCGTCGGCACTTGCTACGCGAACAATTCCTACCCCGGCGCGGGTGGCAACAACAGCTTCGCGTTCAAATGGGTCCCGAACAACCCCAGCGACCCGACCAACACCACCGGCGTGTTGAGCTTCGCCGTCATGCACGCAGCGTACGACGTTAACGACAACGGTCTCGCCGTCGGATCCATTGGCAGTCTGCCCTACCAGGTGAACCTCGCGACCTCTGCGTTGACGAGCATGGGATCGCTCGGGGGCACCCTCGGTTCCGGCGTTGCCGTGAGCAACAACAACGCCGGCGCCGCGGTCGGATGGAGCCCGGCACCCAACAACTTCCGGCACGCCATGCGGTGGACGGCCGCGGGCGGAATCCAGGACATCAATCCCGTCGTGCTCGGCGCCACCGCGGAGAGCTTCGCCTTCGACATCAACTCGGCGGGCGTCGTGGTCGGCAAGTTCCATGGGACCGGCACTGGGAGCAACGGGCACGCGTTCATCTACAACCCCGCCAGCGGCATGTGGCGCGACCTCAACACGTGGCTCCCCAGCGGCAGCGGCTGGGTGCTCGAGTCGGCCGAGGGGATCAGCGACGGCAACTGTGTCGTCGGCCGGGGCAAGCGCAACGGTCAAACCGAAGGGTTCAAGATGTGCGTGGTGCCGCCGATGGTGCCGCCACCCCCGTGCGGAGGCCTGCCGCTGGACCCGATCGCGATGGCCCACCATGCCTCCTGCCCGGGCGGCACGGTCGTGTTCGACTTTGACCCAACACCGGTGGGCGGCGGCGGCGGGACGCCGGTGACCGTCGAGTGGGCGTTCAAGAAGCGGCTCCCGTCATCTACCGGTGACGAGGTTGAGTACGTGCCGGTGGTCGACGGTGTGAACATCGACCCCGACACCGGGGAGCCGGCGTTCACTGCGACGATCGGCGGGACGGTGAGCGCGACAGCGCTCACGATGACGACGATCGCCTCGCCCGCGCCGGGCGGCCAGGGTCATGACGGCGGCGGCTGGACGATGGTTGCGCTCGTCCGCGGCCCGTGCGATACGCGCTACACCCACGCGGCGACGAACTTTGTCGCCGCGGCCGATCTGGGCAGCCAGGGCGGCGTGGCGGGCGGCGACGGCGTGCATGACAACAACGACTTCGTCGTGTTCATCGACAAGTTCTTCACGGCCGATGCGGGCGCGGATGTCGGCGTGCAGGGCGGTCAGCTCGGCAGCGACGGCGCGTTCGACAACAACGACTTCGTCGTGTTCATCGACTTGTTCTTCCAGTCGTGCCCGTGAGTGGGCCGGCCGCGCAGGGACTGGCAAAGCGCTCCGGTTGGCGGCGGCTACTGCGCGGCCAGGCTTGAGCCGTTGGTTGCGATCACCTTCGCGTACCAGTGGGCTGAGTCTTTGAGCGTCCGCTTCTGGGTCTGGAAGTCGACGTGGATGAGGCCGAAGCGGTCTTTGTAGCCGTTCTGCCACTCCATGTTGTCCATCAGCGACCAGTGGAAGTAGCCGGCGACGCTCGCGCCCTCGTCCATCGCCCGCTTGAGCTGCAGCAGGTAGCGCCGGGTGTAGTCGATGCGCTGCGGGTCGTGAACGGCGCCGTCGGTTGCGACCCAGTCGGTG
>JAUXUZ010000042.1 GCA_030680655.1 Phycisphaerales bacterium | reverse complement strand
CGGCGTCTCGGGCGGCGGCGTCGCCGGCTCCGCGCCACAGCACCGCCCCACCCTCGGCGACCCGCGACACGATCACCGCCGACTGCGCATCCTGCAGCGCGGCGGTGTTCGGGAGAATCTCGTCGGTGAGCGGCAGACCGTTGGAGACGACGCGCCGAGCCGCGGCGATCCGCGCCGCATCGTCTCCAGCCGCTCTCAGCGCCGCGTCAGCGTGCTGCAGAAGCACCCGCCGCGCCGCAGAATGGAACCGCCTGGCGCTGGCGAGGGCTTCGGTCGCGGGCCTTGCCGCGTCCATCCTCGCCCGTATCGCGTCGGCGAGCGCGTCGGCCCTGTCGGTCTGGTCGCGGGCCAGGTTGATCTGAACCGCACGGAAATCAAGCTCGTCGACCCACTGCTGCGCCGGCACGCTCGTCTTGAAGAGCACCTGCTTGATAATCCCCATCACCTGCTCGGCCTTGGCCGCGTCGGGCGGCGAAGCGGAGAGCGCCGCGTCAAGCATCTGCCTCCCTGTCGCAAGCGCCCGCTCGACCGCCGCCGGGATCGCCTCGCCGGTCGATTCCAGCGCGGCCTTGCGGTCAACCGTGAGCACCTCGTCGGCAACCCTCAGGTAGCGGGCCGACGCGAACGGACGGTCGATTGGCAGAGCGCTGCGGTAGAGCCGGTAGAGCAAGCGCGCGAGCTGACGCCTCGCCGCCTCATACGCGGCAGAGTCCCGGTTGACGCTCTGGAGCACCCGCACGGCCTCCTCGTCGGTCCGATCCGTACGGGCGATCGAGCGGAGCGTCAGCGTCACCGCCTGCTCACTCGACGGGTACGTCTTGATGAAGAGCGTGCTGAGCTGCTCGATCCGCTCGTCGATCGCCAGCTGATCCACTTTTCCCGGCTCGCGAGACAGCGCCCGCTCGAGCGTGACGATCGCCAGGTACAGGTTCTCCTGCGCCGCCTGCAGATCGCCCGCATCGCGTGACCGCTCAAAGGCGAGCGAGAACCGCTCCGCGGCCTCACGGAGCTTGCCCGCAAGGAACAGCGCCCTCGCGGAGGTTGACGTTGCCACCCCCTGCTCCGCCTTGAAGGCGGCGGCGTCCGCCTCGGTTGTCGACCGCAGCAACTGGGCCGCGGCATCGTTGAAGGCGTTGATCAACTCCGGCGCGGACATCGTGTCATCCAGCGAGACGCCCGCCGCCTTTGCCGAGAGGACCGCGTTCTCGTAAGTCTGCATCCCTCGCACATAGGACGCGATGAACCCCCCACTCCCTGCAGCCCCATCGGCCAGCGTCTCGGGGCCGTACCGGCGCGCAAGGTCCAGCACGCTGGCGAGCTGCCGACGTGCGATCAGGTCTCCGACAGCGAGGCGCGCAAGCGATCGGGCCACCGAGAGCGTCGCGGGCGCCTGAGCCTCAAGGCCCACAATCGCCAGCAGGCGTGCCACCGCCGGCTCGAGCGTGCCCGCCTCGCCGGATGCCGCACCGGCGGTTGCTGCGGGCGGAATCCTGACGGCGTCGTCTGGGCCATCCTGCCCAGCGCGAGCGCGGCGCACGTCACGATCAAGGTCGGCCCAGCGGCCGGCGCTCGCCAGCACCGAGATCCTCCATCGCAGCAGTGACGCCTTTGTGCCGGGGTCCGTGCCTGCCTGCTTCGCGAGCAGATCGAGCCACGCGACGGCGTCGGCGTCGCGCCCCTGGAGCGACCGGAGCATGGCCAGGCCGACGACCGAGCGGGCAACGTGCTCGTACTTCAGCAACCCCTTGTCCAACTTCTCGGGCGTGGGCGCATCGCCCGCGGAGAGGATGGCGTTGAACGCACGCTCAGACTCTGCTGCGAGCGCCGCGTTCGGCTCGAGCATCGCGCTGTAGACGCCCGACCACCCGGCAAAGTACTGTGCCGTCGAACGCCAGCGGCGTGTATCGGCCAGCTCGCGTTCGAGGCGGTCCGAATCGGCCGGCCCACTGTCGAGCGCCCGCACGAGCGCATCCTCCCGCCGCACAAGCTCGCCGGCGAGCGTCAGCAACTGGGTGCGCACGTCGCCGAGTGTCCGGACGGCATCGCCCTGCTCGTTGACCGGTGCCAGACGCAGCCGCACGCGCTCGGCGCGGTCCTCCGCGACGGTGTACCGGGTTTTCAGCAGGCCGATCCGCAGTTCGTACGCCTTCGCCTGCGGCACCAGTTTCAGCAGGCTCTCCGCGTGCGCGACGATCTCGTCGCGCCTGGCCGCGTCGGGCGCATCGGCGAGCAGCGACGCGTAGTGCCTTCCTAGGCGTTCGGCGATCCGCAGACGTGACTCGTTGTCCGCCGCTTTCATAGTCGCTGTCAGGTGCTCAAACAGCAGCGGCTGCAGGTTCATCCGTTCGAGGTAGTCGGCGACCTGGTCCTGCTCACTCGTAACGGGTTGTCCGCCCGCCGCCTGACCGCAGACCCGCCCGCCCAGCGCGAGCGAGAGGCAGAGCGCCAGCGCGGTGGTGTGGTTACTTGCTCGCGACATAGCTCACCCGTGCAAAGCCGGCGTCGCGGGCTGCCTGCAACGCTGCGGCGGTCCATTGAACGGGCGCTTCGTCAGCGGCGCGAACGACGATGCCGGGCTCCTTGGGGAGTCTGGCGAGCAGTTCCGTCAGTTCCTCCTGCGTGCGGATCGAACGCGTGCCCAGGCGGTAGACGGGCTTGCCACCGTCGATCTGCACCATGAGCACCTGCGTCGAGTAGTCGCTCCCGCTGCCGGCCGCCCGTTTGCCCGTCGAGAGGGTCATCGGCAACTCGCCCTCGGCTGCGGTGAGCGTGCCGGCCATAATGAAGTAGAGCAGCAGGAAGAGCACCACGTCGATCA
>JAUXUZ010000039.1 GCA_030680655.1 Phycisphaerales bacterium | reverse complement strand
TGAGGAGAGCGCTGCCAAGGGCGCGCGCGGGGGCGGGGGGGGGTGCTGCCAGGCGAACATGGTGGTGGATGGGCGGGTGTTCCGCGCGATCGATGACAACTGCTGGGATGCGGGCGCTCGCGTGCGCGAGTGCGACGGGCACGGCGTTGGCGTGCAGGTTCTCTCGACCGTGCCGGTGATGTTCTGCTACTGGGCGCGGCCCGGTGATACCGCGGACCTTGCGCGGTGGCTCAACGATGACCTGGCCGAGACGTGCAGGGCGCACCCCGGGCGGTTTGTCGGTCTTGGGACGTTGCCGATGAACGATCCGGCGGCAGCGGTGAAGGAGCTTGAGCGCTGCGTGCGCGACCTTGGGTTCGCCGGGGTGCAGATCGGCACGAACGTGAACGGCGTGGAACTTGGTGACCCGTCGCTGCGCGGGGTGTTTGAGGCGGCCGAGCGGCTTGGGGCGTGCGTGTTCGTGCACCCGTGGGAGATGATCGGGGCGCGGCACCGCCACGGTGAGGTTCCGCCGGCGCCGCCGGAGATGACCGAGCGGTACGCGAAGTTCTGGGGGGCGTGGCTGGTGGGGATGCCTGCGGAGACGTGCCTGGCGCTCTGCTCGGTGCTGTGCAGCGGCATGCTGGCAGCGCTGCCGAAGCTGCGGATCGGCTTCGCCCACGGCGGGGGGAGCTTCGCGGGGACGATCGGGCGGATCGAGCACGGGTACGCAGCGCGGCCGGACCTGTGCGCGACGGAGTGCCCCGTTTCGCCGCGGGCGCAGGTTGAGCGGGGGGCGGTCTATGTGGACTCGCTGGTGCACGATGCGGAGTCGCTGCGGGCGCTGATCAAGTTGTTTGGGGCTGAGCGGGTGGCGCTGGGGAGTGACTATCCGTTCCCGCTTGGTGAGGAGCGGCCGGGAGCGTTGATCCGGGGGATGGGGCTTGAGAAACGGGTGGAGGAGCGGCTGCTTTGGGGGACGGCGGCAGAGTTCTTGGGACGGGCGTTTTCGCTTCAGCGCTGACGGTGCGTGGTCGCCGGCCCTCCGGGCCGGGTGTGGATGGAATGCGCAATCCACGGGTTTCCTCGCGACGCTCGGACAGCCCGCGGCAAACGAGGCGCGCCCTCCGGTCGAAGAGGAAACACGGTACGATGCGGGCGCATGAGCACGACGCCCACGGTGAATACGAGCGAGTCGCACGCGATTGAGCTGGACCGGCTTGACCCGCTGCGTTCGTGTCGGGAGCTGTTCTCTGTGCCGCTGGTGCGGGATGTAGTTGAGGGGTTCAGTGGTCCGGGCGGGGATGCGGCGTGCGTGTATTGGTGCGGGAACTCACTGGGGTTGATGCCGAAGGCGACGCCCGCGGCGCTCGCCGAGGACCTTGAGGCATGGGGACGTCTGGGGGTGGAGGGGCACTTCCACGCGAAGCACCCGTGGTTCCCGGCGCACGAGTTTGTGCGGGACACGGCGGCGCGGCTGGTGGGGGCATCGCCGCACGAAGTAGTCGTGATGAACTCGCTGACTGCCAACTTGCACCTGATGATGGCGAGTTTCTACCGGCCGACGAGCGAGCGGTTCAAGATCGTCATTGAGGACACGGCGTTTCCGAGCGATTCGTACGCGGTGGCGAGCCAGGCGGCCTTGCACGGGTTTGATCCGAGCGTGGCCGTTGTGCGGCTGAAGCCGCGGGCGGGTGAGGAGACGCTGCTGACTGAGGATGTGCTGGCGACGATCGCGGAGCACGGCAAGTCGATCGCGCTGGTGATGATCGGCGGCGTCAACTACTTCACGGGTCAGTTGATGGAGATGGGGCGGATCACCGAGGCCGGGCACCGCGTGGGGGCGATTGTCGGGTGGGACCTGGCGCACGCGGCGGGAAACGTGCCGCTCTCGCTGCACGACTGGGATGCGGACTTTGCGTGCTGGTGCTCTTACAAGTATCTGAACTCGGGGCCGGGGGCGATCGCCGGGTGCTTCGTGCACGAGCGGCATGCGCGGAATACGGCGGGGTTTGGGGAGGCGGGTTTCCTGCCGCGGCTGGCGGGTTGGTGGGGGAACGATCCGGCGACGCGGTTCAAGATGGGGCCGGACTTTGTGCCGGCGCCTTCTGCGGATGCGTGGTCGCTCAGCAACCCGCCGATCATGGCGCTGACACCTGTGCGGGTTTCGCTGGAGATCTTCGATCGTGTGGGGATGGGCGCGCTCCGGACCAAGAGCGAGCAGATGGCGGTGTATCTGCGTGGGCTGGTGGAGGATGTTGCGGGGCAGGTTGGGAACCCGCCCCACGCAGTTGCGGGGCAGGCTGGAAACCTGCCCCACGCGGTGCAGTTCATCACGCCGCGGGAGCCTTCGGCGCGAGGGTGTCAGTTATCGATCGCGGTGAGGGGAGGGGGGGTTGGCGGGCCGCGGGCGCTGCACAAGGCGCTGAGCGCGGCGGGGGTTGTGAGTGACTTCCGCGAGCCGAACGTGGTGCGGGTGGCACCGGTGCCGCTGTACAACACCTTTCACGATTGCTGGCGGTTCGCGTCGGCGCTGCGGCGTGCGCTCGAGACGAGCGGGGGCGGGCGATGAGCGTTGGTGCGGGCAAGAGCGTGCTGATCGTCGGGGCGGGGCTCGCGGGGACGTTGCTCGCGTGCTATCTGGCGAAGCTTGGGTACAAGGTGACCGTGGTCGAGCGCCGTGGTGATCCGCGGGTGGCGGGGTACCAGGGCGGGCGGTCGATCAACCTGGCGCTGTCGGCGCGCGGATTGTGGGGGCTCGAAGGAGTGGGGCTGAAGGACGAGGTGTTGAAGCATGCGATCCCGATGAAGGGGCGCATCATGCACAAGGCGGAGCTGAACCCGACGCTCGTGTTCCAGGCGTACGGGGAAGCGGGTGATGCGATCAACTCGATCTCGCGCGGGGGGTTGAACATGGCCTTGCTTGAAGCCGCCGGGAAGCATGGCGGGGTGACGCTGCTGTTTGATCGGCGGTGTGTGGATGTCGACGTGGGGTCGTGCACGGCGGTGTTTGTGCGCGAGGGGGGGGATGGCGGCGAGGAGCGGTTGACGGCTGATCTGGTGATCGGCGCGGACGGCGCGTTCTCGGCGGTGCGCGGTGCGCTGCAGAAGACGGACCGGTTCGAGTACAGCCAGAGCTACCTCGGACACGGGTACAAGGAACTGCACATCCCGGCGTTGCCGCCGAGCGCGGGGGAGTTTGGCGGGTTCGCGTTTGACCCGAACGCGCTGCACATCTGGCCCAGGGGGAGCGCGATGATGATCGCGCTGCCGAACCCGGATAAGAGTTTTACGTGCACGCTCTTCTGGCCGTTTGAGGGCGAGCACGGGTTCGCCGGG
>JAUXUZ010000028.1 GCA_030680655.1 Phycisphaerales bacterium | reverse complement strand
CACCGAAACCGGCACCCACGATGAACTGGTGGCCGCGGGCGGCCGCTACCTGCGCATGCTCCAGGCCCAGATCGACCCGCTCGGCACCAACCGCTCCCTTGATCGAGGGGGGTAGGAATAGTCTCCTTTGCCCCCAGATTTGCCTTGGGAAAGCAGGAAACGCACTTGCAGAAGTGAACTTGCCCGGTTAACTTGCTCGCCCTCTGAGTTCCTCTTCATGAAAGGCGAGCAATGGATTTACTCAAAGGCGCACTGGGCGGGATCATCGGTGGTGTGATCGGCGCAGTCATCTGGGGCCTGATCGCGTACAACGCCCACATCGAAAGCGGCTGGGTGGCCTGGGGCATCGGTGGCCTGGCGGGCTTTGGGGTATCACTCGGCATGGGTGGCAAGGGGAGCCTGGCCGCGGGCGTCATGGCGGTGGTGATCGCCTTGGCGTCGATTGCCGGCGGCAAGTTTGCGGCGATTCAGTTTGAGGCCGACTCCGCCTTCAGCGAGATCGACAAAGTGGTGGGCACCGCCGTGACCGACGAACAGGTTCTCCTGTCGCTTGTCCAGGATGCCGCCGAGAAGGCACTGGAAAGCGGCAGGCCCGTTGCATTCAAGAACGGAAAGAACATCGAGACGGCCGAGTCGATCGACGACTTCCCGGACGCGATGGTCAAGCTGCAACGCGGCTACCAGGAAGGTCTGACCGACGAGCAGCGGGCCTACCTGCGAAACGAGAAGCAGGAGCAGTTCCGCACGGCGGTCGGAGCGTTCAAGTCCGATATCAAGTCAGAAGCGTTCGCCAGCAGTTTCACGCCCTTTGACTTCCTATTCGGCCTTTTCGCCGTTCTCACCGCCTGGCGCCTCGGCTCGGCCGACCGCGGGTGACCAGCCGCCCGCCCGGACAACCCTCGGCTGTCGGCCTATCTAAACTGCTGCCCTATGAGCAAGGCTTACACCGACCTGGTCAAAGAACAGAAGGATGTCGCCACCCTCGGCGCGATCGGCTCGCTCCTGGGCTGGGACCAGGAAACCTACATGCCGCCCGACGGTGCCGGCTCACGCGCCGACCAACAGGAACTGCTCAGCACGATCGCCCACCAGCGCCGGATCAGCCCCCGCATCGGCACCTTGATCGAAGAGTGCGAGGCCTCCAACGGCGCGCTCGACGAGACGCTCAAGGCCAGCGTCAGGGAGATGCGCCGCGACTACGACCTGGCCACCAAGCTCCCCGTCGAGCTGGTGGCCGAGCTTGCCAAGACCCAGTCGCTCAGCCAGGACGCGTGGAAGCACGCCCGCGCGAGCGACAACTTCGCCATGTTCGCGCCGTGGCTTGAGAAGGTCCTCAACCTCACCCGCAAGAAAGCACAGTGCTACGGCGTTCCCGCCGGCGGCGAGCTCTACGACGCCCTCCTTGATGAGTACGAGCCCGGCGCAACCGCGGTGCAGATCGAGGCGATCTTCACGCCGCTGCAGGCCAGGCTCAGTTCACTCGTCGCACGCCTGTGCGACAGCCCGAAGAAACCCGCCGATGCCCTCAAGGGGATCGTCGTGCCGCAGGAGCAGCAGCACGCCTTCGGCCTCGAGGTCCTCAAGGCCATCGGCTTCGATCTCAGCGCCGGTCGGCTCGACACCACCGCCCACCCCTTCTGCTCCGGATTCGGTCCCGGCGACACCCGCCTCACCACGCGGTACAACACCTCCTCATGCCTTGAGCCCCTCAGCAGCACGATGCACGAAGCCGGGCACGGCATCTACGAGCAGGGTCTCCCCAAGGCGACGGACTTCGGCACGCCCCTGGCCGAGGCCGTGAGCCTGGGCATCCACGAGAGCCAGAGCCGCATGTGGGAGAACCTCGTCGGACGGTCGCGCGGCTTCTGGACGTGGGCCCTCCCCGTCGCCAAGCGCCACTTCGCCCCGGCGATCGACGGCCTCACGCTCGAGCAGGTCTACGCCAGCGTCAACCAGGTGCAACGCTCGTTCATCCGCGTTGAGGCCGATGAAGCCACGTACAACCTGCACGTCATGCTCCGCTTTGGGCTCGAGCGTGACCTCATCAGCGGTGCGCTGCCGGTGAAGGACCTCCCCGGCGAGTGGAACAAGCGTTTCAAGCAACTCCTGGGCCTTGACGTAACCAGCGACCGCGTCGGCTGCCTTCAGGATGTGCACTGGTCGTTCGGGTTGGTGGGGTACTTCCCGACCTACACCCTGGGCAACCTCTACGCCGCTCAGTTCTGGCAGACCATCAACAAGGCCCTCCCCGATCTGAACGGGCAAATGGCCCGCGGCGAGTTCGGCCCGCTCAAGTCCTGGCTCAACGAGCACATCCACAAGCACGGGCGCCGCTACCGCGCCGGCGAGCTCTGCCAGCGCGTCACCGGGCAGCCGCTTTCGCCCGAGCCCCTGATGGAATACCTCGAGAGCAAGTACGCCCCACTCTACGGCGTCTGACCCCGCGGCCCGCGAAACCAGAAAGGCCTGGCCGACGCCGATGACGCTCGACTTTTCTTCACTGCTCCCCAAGCTCCCCCCGATCACCCTGGCGATCGGCATCGCGCTCGGGCTCGCCGGGCTCTGGCCTCAGTCGTGGGGCACGTTCAGCAAGAAGTACAGCAAGGTCGCTATCCAGACGAGCATCGTCCTGCTCGGCTTCTGGGTGTCGCTTGAGCAGGTCGCTCGCGCGGGTGCGGCGGGCCTTGCCTTCTCGACCGGGGCGATCGTGCTGGTGCTGGCTGTTTCATGGCTGCTCGGACGCCTGCTGAAGACCGACCGCGACACCGGCACGCTCCTCTCGGCCGGCACGGCGATCTGCGGCGGTTCGGCCATCGCCGCCACCGGCAGCGCGATCAACGCGGCCGCCGCAACGATGGCCGCGGCGACCGCGATTGTCTTTCTTCTCAATGCAGCGGGCGTCTACACCTACCCGCTGATCGGGCACGCGCTGGAGATGAGCGACCGCCAGTTCGGCGCCTGGTGCGCCGTCGGTGTGCACGATGTCGCCGGCGTTGTCGGCGCCGCCAGCGCGTTCTCGCAAGAGGCCCTCGCCGACGCGACGGTCATCAAGCTCACGCGCGTGCTCTGGATCGTCCCCGTCGCGCTGCTGCTGCGCCGCATGTCACGCGACCGCCACCCCGAGGGCGGTGCGCCCAAGGCGCCCTTCCCCTGGTTCATCGTGCTCTTCCTGGCCGCCTGCGGACTCCGCGCGGCCTTAGACGGGATGCTCGGGTCAGGCACGGTCGCGCCATGGGCCGACGCGGCACGGACGGCCGCGACCATCCTGCTCTCGATCGCCCTGCTGCTGATCGGCACCGCGATCTCGCGTTCAACAATCGCGAAGCTCGGCTGGCGCCCGCTGGTGCACGGGACGGCGCTGTGGGTCATCGTCAGCGTTGCCGCGCTGATCGCGTCGCGGGCGCTGCTCTAAACCCCCGGCGTGTGGTACGCCTCGCAGTTTTCTGCACCCTCGGACGTGCAGAAGCTGTACGTCTTCATCTTCTTGATGCGGGGCGAGTAGATGTGCAGCGTCACAAGGTCCTCGCCGGGTGCCTGCATGTTCGCCACCTGGTGGATGTCGGATTCCTCGGCCGAACAGATATACCCGGGCTCCATCGGTGTCGCGCCGACGGGGCAGATCATGCCGCTGGGCGTGCTCACGAAGCGGATCTCCGTGCCCGTCCCGTGCACAACGCGGAACGCGCACGACACGCCCGCGTGGTCGTGGATCGGCGTGCAGTGACCGCTCCGCCACGTCAGCGCCAGCAGCTCGAAGTGCTCCGAGTTGGCGATGGTGTTGCGCCGGTAAGCCTTCGTGCCGAACTGGCAGATGCACTCGATGTCCGCCCTTGTGATGTTCGCCTCGATCAGCATCCGGTCGAGCGTCTTCAGATCGGCCCGCCCCTTCAGGCTCAAGAGGTAATCGATCAGCTTCGCCAGCTTGGGGAACCGCTCCTGTGGAGACTGGCAACCCCCCGCGGCTACCTTTTCGTCGCCCGCGCCCTGCCCTGCTTTGGATGCAATCGACGCCATTCCAGCCTCCAATCGCCTTTGACCTCTCCACAGTATGTCCGCGCCGACCCGCAACGGCCACTCGAATCCGCGCGGCACCTGCATCAATTCGCGTGAACTGCTCGCCCACGCACCTGCGTCGAGCAGCGTGGGCTCAGCACCCTTCCGCGGCCAATTCGGCCGCCAGCGCCCCGGCGAGGTACTCGTACTGCTCCGGTGAGTTGTAGACCATCGCGCTGATCCGGACCACACGCTGGCGCCTGCCGCCACCGAACGCCACGCTGTGCACGGGCACCTGCACGCGCCATCGCGCAAGCAGCCTGTCCTGCAGCGGGTCGTTGTACTTGCTCGGCCCCACACCCCGCCCAGGCTCCTTCGACGCCGCGGGGACCGGCAGCGTGAGCGCCCGCATCGCACCGAGCATCGACCCCGGAGCGAGCAGCCGCCCTTCACCCCAACGCTCCAGCCCGGCGCTGATCGCCTCGCCCCCCTTGCGGGCCATCACGCCACAATGCTCGCGCAGCGCCGGCCACCCGCCCGCCATACCGCCGACCACCTCGATCGCCCGGGGCGCCACCAGCCACGGCGTGTAATCGCGCGTGCCCGTCATATCGAACTCGAGCCGGAAGCGCGACCGATCCGTGCGCTCGCTGTTGGCACCGTGCGAGATCGTCAGCGGCCGCACGTTCTCCTGCCGATCGGGCCGCACGTACAGCACGGCCGCCCCCTTCGGCGCGCAACACCACTTGTGCAGGTTGGCGGTGCAGAACGCGGGTCCCAGCGCGGCGATGTCGAAGGCAGTGAACCCCGGCGCATGGGCGCTGTCGAGGAGCACATCCACCCCCAGCCGCCGCTGAACCGCCTCGATAATCGGTGCCACCGGCAGCACCACACCGCTGGGGCTGGTGACGTGGCTCAGCAGCAGCAGCCTCGCGCGAGCGCCCTCGGCCTCCACCGACTTGACCACCGCCTCAACCACCTGCGATGGACCGTCGATCGGGCACGGCAGCGCCGCGTTCTTCACCGTCGCTCCCGCACGCTCGGCCGCGTATCGCAGGGCGTTGCTGCACGCGTTGTACTCGTGCGACCCCGTGATCACCACATCGCCGGGCTTCAGCTCAAGCGAGCGCGCCACCGTGTTCACACCCTCGGTCGCGTTGGAGACAAACGCCATGTCATCGGCCGGGCACCCCACAAAGGCCGCTACGCGCACACGCGCCGCGTCCAGCAACCCCTCGAGATCCTCAACAAAGAACCGCACCGGCTCGCGCTCGACCCGGCGGCGGAGCTCGTCTTGCTCATCGAGCACAATGCGCGGCGTGTTACCGAAGCTGCCGTGGTTGAGGAATACCAAGCCACGATCGATCAGGAAGTGATCGGCAAGCGGTGAGTATGCCGGCAGTGATCGGGGGGAGGGGGGCATCCCCCATTATCCCTGAACATCCAGCGCGCGGCCGAGCGAAACGACCGTTGCCGCTTCCAACTTGTCAGACGGTCGGCGGTACATCTGGTACGTTCCGCCAGCGCCCAACTGACTCTGGCTCTGGGAAGGCGTCTCGCCGCTGAAGTCGACTTTGCCAGGGACCACGGCCGCGACCAGCGTGTTCACCGCCGGTGCCCGCCCCTTCACCTCGGCCTTGTCAACCGGCGCCGCCTTTTGCGCGGGGCCGACCTTGGCGACGACGCTCGCCTCGCCCGCGGCACGCGCAGGCGCAACCCCGCCCGAGCCGTACATCCGAGCGATGAGTGCCGACTGGTTGTTCCCGTTGATCTGCATACCGCTCCCGTGCACGCGATGGTCGCCAGCAAGCGTACCACCGCGGCCATTGCGATCGGACTCGGCAGGCCATTTCGAACACTCGAACCGCAGAAAACTGTACCGGCACCCGACCAGCATCCGAATCATCAGGCAAAGGTTGCGTGATCGAGGGAGCCCCTAGGGCCTCACCCCCTACCGTTCACGCTTGCACAGGCGGCGTAGCACGCCAGCCAAAGCACTTCCCTACCCACGCCCACCACACCGCGGACCAACGACTATGCCTTCAGCACCCGACGATCAGCCCATGCTCGGCGTTCCACGCGGCAACGGACATGAAGTCGTCATCGAACGGGAGATCAAGCTGCTCCGCGGCATGATCCTGGCTGAGGCGGCAACGGCCATCGGCATGGTGGAGCAGGCGGCCGAGGCGCTGGTCGCCCTCGACGACAACACGGCCCGCATCGTCATCGGGCGTGACGACGAGATCGACCGCGAGGAAGTGAAGATCGAAGAGGCGTGCTTCCGTGTGCTGGCACTTTTCCACCCGTTCGCCAAGGACTTCCGGCTGATTACGACGTTCGTCAAGGTGAACAACGACATCGAGCGCGTCGCCGACCACGCCTGCTCGGTTGCCAAGCAGACCGTCAAGCTCAAGAAGCTCGGCGTGAGGTCCACGCCC
>JAUXUZ010000017.1 GCA_030680655.1 Phycisphaerales bacterium | reverse complement strand
CCGTTTGCCGGGGTGAGGGGGGTGGGGGGGTGGGGTCGCTGCGAACCGGGGGGCGGGGCGTTATGCTGTAACAGCAGGCACGCCGTTCGGCGTGCCGCGATTGAAGAGGAGCCTTGCATGCTGAAGCGGATCTTGGGGGTTGTGGCGGTTGCTGGCTTGATCATGGGCGCATCGTGCTCGAAGAAGTCAGACAAAGTGCTGATCGGGCATTACGGGTCGCTGACTGGGCCAGAGGCCACCTTCGGGCAGAGCACCAGCAACGGCATCAAGCTCGCGTTGAAGGAGCTGAACGCCGCGGGGGGCATCAACGGCAAGCTGGTTGAACTGAAGGAGTACGACACCAAGGGCGAGAGCAAGGAGGCCGGCACGTCGGTCACCCGCCTGATTACCAGTGATGAGGTCATCGCGGTGCTGGGTGAGGTCGCTTCGTCGCTCTCGCTGGCTGGCGGGCGGGTTGCGCAACAGTACGGCGTTCCGATGATCACCCCCAGCAGCACGAACCCGTCGGTCACCGCGCTGGGCCCGATGATCTCGCGCGTCTGCTTCATCGACCCGTTCCAGGGGTACGTCGGCGCCAAGTTCGCCTACGAGACCAAGAAGGCCCGGAACATCTGCGTGCTCTACGACCAGACCGCGGCCTACAGCAAGGGGCTCAAGGATGACTTCAAGAGCGCCTTTATCGGCATGGGCGGCACCGTGCCCGTCGATGTGGCCTACAGCAAGGGTGACCCTGATTTTTCCGCGCAGCTGACGGCCATCCGCGCGGCCAACCCCGACATGATCTACGTGCCGGGCTACTACAACGACGTCGGGAACATCGCCGTACAGGCGCGGCGCCTGGGGATCACCTGCCCCCTGCTGGGCGGGGACGGGTGGGACTCTTCGGAGCTTGCGAAGATCGGCAAGGATGCGATCGTCGGTTCGTTCTACTCCAATCACTATTCGCCCGATCAGCCCGAGGCGGCGGTGCGGGTGTTCATCAAGAAGTACCAGGACGAGTACCGGGGTGAGACGCCCGACGGGCTGGCGGCGCTTGGGTACGACGCGGCGAACCTGCTCTTTGACGCGATGAGGCGGGCCAAGAGCTACTCGGGCAACGAGCTGTCGGCCGCGATCAACTCAACGAAGGACTTCGCTGGCGTGACCGGCATGATCACGATGGACGCCGATCGCAACGCGCAGAAGTCGGCGGTGATGGTGGAGATGAAGAAGGACGAGAAGGGCGACATCCGCCCGGTCTACGCCGCCACGATCGCGCCGGGCGAGCAGAAGTAGCTGGGTGTCTCTTCTCTCCGGTGCCGAGTAGGTCCGCAACGGCGGGCCGTCTTTTTCGCCCTTCCTTTGACCGTTGCGAGCAGTAGCAGAGCGGCGGTTCTTTGTGTACGCTGTTGCCCCCGATGACGGACTTTCTGCAGACACTGACGACCTCGATCGCGATGGGCTCGCTCTTTGCGCTCATCGCCCTCGGGTACACGATGGTGTACGGCATCTTGAAGTTCATCAACTTCGCCCACAGCGACATTGTTGTGCTGGGCGCGTGGTTCGGGTACGTCGTTTCGAGCCGGTGGATGCCGTGGATGGGCCTGTGGGAGGGCAGCCCCCCGTGGTGGGTCGGCGGCGTCGTGCTGGTGCTGTCGATGGTGCTGTGCGCGGGGGTGGGGTACTGCATCGAGCGCTTCGCCTACCGCCCGCTGCGTTCGGCCCCGCGGTTGAACGTGCTGATCACGGCCATCGGGGTCTCGCTGCTGCTACAGAACTTCGGGCAACTGCCGTACATGTTCGGGGCACGGCCCGCGGCGATGCCGGCGCTGGTCTCGACCACGCCGTGGTCGATCGGCGCCAGCGACACCGGCTTCGGGGTGCGGATCAACCCCGTTGACGTCGTGATCGTCGCGACGGCGGTGGTGCTGATGCTGGCGCTGCAGTTCCTGGTCTACCGCACGAAGCTGGGCACGGCGATGCGGGCGGTGTCGTTCAGCTTCCCTAACGCGGCGCTGATGGGTGTGAACGTCAACTTCGTCGTTTCGTTCACGTTCATGCTCGGCTCGGCGCTGGCGGCGGCGGGGGGCGTGCTCTACGCGGTGAAGTACAACCTGCAGCAGACGGCCCACCCCCAGTGGGTGATGCTGGGCCTGACGGCGTTTGTCGCGGCGGTGGTCGGGGGGATCGGGAACATCCGCGGGGCGATGATCGGCGCGTTCCTGATCGCGTTCATCCAGCAGTTTGGCAGCTTCTACATCTCGCCGAGCCTGCGGGACGTCTACGTGTTTGTCATCCTCATCGCGGTGCTGCTGTTCAAGCCCGAGGGCCTGCTCGGCAAGCCCACCATGGAGAAGGTCTGACCTTGGAGAGCGGCGTTGCGGCAAAGATCGGTGCGCTCAAGCCGAGCTTCAACTCGGCGGCGACGCGTTCGCTGCTGCCGATCGTGGTGGTGCTCATCGCCGCGGCGCTGATGTTCTGGGCGGTGGGCCCGGTGGTGGGCGACTTCCGCGTCAACGTTCTCTCAAAGGTCGGCATCTTCATCATGCTGGCGGCGAGCCTGAACCTGGTGAACGGCTTCACGGGCCAGTTCAGCATCGGGCACGCGGGGTTCATGGCGGTGGGCGCCTACTCGGCGGGCATCGTGAGCTACTACGGCTCGCTCTGGTTCTTCGGCGACACCGTGCGGCAGGAGGGGTTCCTGACGTGGGGCGTCGGGCTCTTCCTGCTCGGGTGCGCCGCGGGAGGGGTTGCGTCGGCGGTCACCGGCTACCTTGTCGGCCTGCCGTCGCTGCGCCTGCGTGGCGACTACCTGGCGATCGTCACGCTCGGCTTCGGCGAGATAGTCC
>JAUXUZ010000015.1 GCA_030680655.1 Phycisphaerales bacterium | reverse complement strand
GGGCGCGCGAGTCGCGCTCGCGCAAGGGGCTGATGCTGCTGGACAAGTTCTCGGCCGCGCGGGGCCTGCCGGAGATCCTCGCCCGCAACGAGTGCGGCGGGTTCGTGGCCGACCAGAACGCCGGCGTGCGCGGCCTCTTTGTGCCGTTCTTCGGCCGGCTTGTGAGCAGCTACAAGGCGATCGGCCTGATGGCCCAGCGCTTCCGCGCGCCGGTTGTGGTGGCGTGGGCCAAGCGGGTGGGCGGTGGGCCCGCCGGCGGGCCCGGGAGCGGGCTCGTGCAGCGGTCGCGTGCCCTGCGCTTCAACTTAAAGATCGAGGACGCGTTCGGCCCCGAGGAATGGGAGAGCCAGCCCGATCCGGTGTTCTACATCACCGCCCGGTACCGGCGCGCACTCGAGGCGGCGTTCCGCGAGGCGCCAGACCAGGTCCTGTGGATGCACCGCTTCTGGAAGAGCCGGCCGCCGCACGAACGCAAGGGCCGCACCTTCCCCGAGGCGCTGGTGCAGAAGCTCCGCGCCCTGCCCTGGATGACAGAAGATGAGCTCGCGCGCATCGTGGCCCGGAGCGAGCTCGACGCGCGTGAATGGGCGGCCGATCCGCAGAACGCGTCAGAACGAGAGGAACCGGCGGTGCCCGGGCTCACGTAAGGGTGTACATGAACACCGCGAAAGGAACGACGATGGCCGGAAGGCTCCAGAACGTCTCGGTGGTGATCGTCGACGACGACGCGGACATCGCCGAGGCGATGCAGACCGCCCTCGCCTCAGAGGGCGCAGCCGTTTCGACCGTCGGCAACGGTGACGACGCGGTGACCATGATCACCGCGCAACGGCCGCAGGTCGTCGTGCTCGACATGATGCTCCCGGGCCGGTCGGGGTTCCTCGTGCTCGAGAAGATCAAGGGCGAGGTTGACAGCCCGATCGTCATCATGCTCACGGCCAACGAAGGGAAGCGCCACCAGGCGTACGCCCAGAGCCTGGGTGTGGACAAGTACCTCATCAAGCCCGCGCCGCTGGATCACCTGATCGACGCGTGCCGCGAGCTGCTCGATGCGCGCGAGGCGGACGAGAAGGCGAGCCGCAAGGCGAAGAAGTAGGCGCGGTGTCCGCCGCTAAGCGCCGTGCGATTCGGCGCGTGCGCCGCACTCGGGGCACGGCGCGCTGGTGACCAGGCCTCGACGCGAGTAACCGCACTTTGGACAGTGCGCCCCGACTGTTGGGAAGACGATCGAGGTGATCGAGCGGGCCTTGAAAAAGAGAACCACCGCGACCACCGCGACCGTCGCCTCGCTCAGCACCGATTGGAGCGCCAAGGGCCAGTCGAATCCCATCATTTGCGACGCCGCCAGCGACAGGAGCACGACAACGACTGTCCGCGCCAGCGCCACTCCGTAGTAGACAATGAGGGCCAGGCTCGTCAGCCGGATCGCCGCTGCCAGCCAGTAGCGTGAACGCGCGACACTCTGTGCGGCCGGGGCGGAAGCCATTGGATGAGTGTAACCAAACGCCCGCTCAGGATGGCCGCTCTCCGGCGGGCACCTTGGCCGGTGGGGTCTCGATGTGCCCGGGCCTGTACCCCTTGTCGATCTCCGGGCGGGCCCGCACCACCATCGCCACGCTGACAGCGCCGAGAACCAGCGCCAGCACCGCCGGCCCGCCGAGCCTCCACGTGCGCCGCGCGTTGCCCTCGCCAGCGTCAGCCGCTCTCTCGGCAATCAGCACGCCGGCCACGATCAGCCAAAGCAGCACAAACGGCTCGTGGTAACGCTGCCACAACTGCGGGTTCGCGCAGTTGGCCGCCGCGAACCCGAACAGTGCTGCGAGCATCACCCACCGCTGCCGCACCGTCACGCCCGCCAGAACAGCAACAACCACCGCGGCGCCCAGCGGCGAGAGAACCATCAGCGCCAGCGAGCGTCCGCCGACTTCGCCCGCCACCCGGTAGAGGCTCCACACGCCGCCGAACCGCCCGTGGTCAAAGTCCCACGCTGTCGCCGGCGCAACCGCCAGCAGAACGCCCGCGGCACTCGCCCCCAGCAACCACCCGCGTTGCGAGCGCCAGGCGCCCAACACCCCGGGCCACAGCCACACGGCAAAGAACGGTGCAAAGAGGGCGATCAGCGAGAGCACAAACGCCGGCGTTGCCGCCTGCACCCCGGCGTGGTGCCACGTGACGAACGTCGGCGGAACAAGTTGGTGGTCCCACAGCCGCCAGAACCAGCCCAGCACCAGCGCCGCCGGCAGCGTGCAGAGCACGGCGAGTCCTACCCGACTCGCCACCGCGCGCGATCCACCACGCGGGAACAGGTCGCGCAGCGAGAGCAACGGCCCGCCCGCACGGTCGCCCGGCGCGCTCGCGCCGACCCACGCCGCGGCCCACACAAGCCCCGCCACCCACGCGTGAATCTGACGCGACAGCACCAGCCAGACCAGCACCAGACCCATCGCGACAATCACGGCGGGCCCAACCCGCAGGCGCACCGCCAGCAGCAATGCCACCAGCACACCGAGCCACGCGCTGTTGTCGGGCAGCAGCCAGGCCGCCGATTGATAGATGTACGGCGAGCCCACCAGCGGCAGGGCAAGACAGAGCACGGCAAGCGGAACGCCCGGCTTGGCCGCGACTGCCCTGAGCCGCGCCTCCCCCCAGTGCCCAACCAGATAGAGCATCGCAAGCGTGAAGCAGAGCCCGATGAGCTGCAGCACCCGTCGCTCAGAGGCGATCCGCGGGTCCGGCTGCGCCGGGGTGAGGTCCTTCTCGTACGCCGACACCCCATCAGAGCCGATGCCGCCCACGCCCCGACCGACCGCAGCCAGCACCAGGTGGTAGCCGGGCGTTGTCGCCGAGAGGTAGTCCTTCAGGTGAGGGGTCGGCAGTTCTTGCGCGAACTGGCGGGCGGCTTTTTCGTGGTAGTTCAGGCTGTCGTAGGCGGCCCTGCCCCGCGTGGTACCACTGATGATCACGGGCAAACAGGCCACGAGCATCAGGCACGCCAGCGCGAGCCCAGCGACAGAGATCCGCCCCGGTCGTGTCCAGCGCGACGGCCCGGTAGCCGATGGATGGAGCGATAACCGTGCGCTGCGGCGAACCGTGGGCGTACGAACGTGGAAGTACACTCCCCGCTCCATCGGCACGGCACGCTCCGGGTCTGGAGTTGGTGATCTCGGCCGCCCCCGTCCCTTGGAGCCTGATGCCGTGTTCTCGTCACTGATGGCCCGGATGCACAAGCCGATCTACGAGCACCGCCTGCGGGTGTTGGTGGCACAGATCGTGCCGTGCCTGCGCGCCGGCGACCGCGTGCTCGACGTGGGCTGCGGCAACGGCACACTCGGCGCCGCCCTGCTGGCTGCCCCCCTCGGCTGCCCGGCCGGTGTCGTGGTTGAGGGGCTCGAGCGCGTCGTCCGCGGCGGAGAGCCGATCAAGGTCCACGCGTACGACGGCAAGGTCATGCCGCTGGAGGACAAGAGCGTTGACGTAGTGATCGTCGCCGATGTGCTCCACCACGAAGAGCAGCCCGACCGCCTGCTGCGCGAGTGCGCGCGGGTGAGCCGCCGCCTGGTGATCATCAAGGACCACCGCATCAGCGGCGCGCTGAGCAAGTGGCGCGTCAGCCTGATGGACTGGGCGGCCAACGCGCCGTACGGCGTCCCCTGCCTGTTCCGGTACAACACGCTGGCGCAGTGGCGCGGCGAACCGGCGAAGTTTAACGCGACGATCGAGCACGAGCTGACGAGCATGGACCTTTACCCGGGCCTGTGGAACCCGGTTTTCGGCAAAGACCTTCAGTACATGGTCTTCTGGCGGACAGACAAAGCGGAGAACGCCTGACCGGATGCTCAAGCACCTGATCAAACTCGCACGCCCGGCGCAGTGGACCAAGAGCGGCTTCGTGCTCATCGGGCCGCTCTACGCCCTGGCTGACAAGAACCTGCACGGCGTCGAGAGCCTGTGGGGGGCGTTCTGGGCGGCCGCGGCGTTCGCGCTGATGGCCAGCTCGTGCTACGCGCTCAACGACGTGCGCGACGCGGAGCAGGACCGCGTGCACCCGCGCAAGCGCAAGCGGCCTGTCGCCTGCGGAGCGATCACGCCGAGTGTCGCCATTGCGTTCGGCGCTGCGCTCAACGTCGCGGCGTTTGTGTGCCTGCTGGGTGTCAAGAGCGAGTTCCGGCTCTGGACGGGCTTGATGCTCGCCGCGTACCTGCTGACGACGATCGTCTACACGGTGTGGCTCAAGCAGCGGGTGATCGCCGACGTGATCGGGCTTGCGCTGGGGTTCGTGCTGCGCGTGCTGGGCGGGTGCGCCGCGGTGGGCATCGGGCCGACCACGTGGCTGCTGACGGCGACCTTCTTCCTCTCGATGTTCCTCGCCTTCGGCAAGCGCCTGGGCGAGCGGCGCACGCTGGGCGACGCCGCGGTGAGCGCGCGGTCGGTGCAGGACGCCTACAGCGACGACACGCTGCGCCTGGCGGTGATGGCCACGGGCGTCGTCACGCTGGTGACCTACGCGTTCTACATCGTGAGCCAGGACGCCAAGTACACCTTCCACGTTGCGCGAACACTCGACGGCACGCCCACCGGCTTCGGATTCAACCTGATGTGGCTGACCGTGCTGCCGGCGACCTACGCCCTGCTGCGCTGCGTCGTGCTGCTTGAGCAGGGACGCTACGACGACCCGACGGAACTGGCCATCAGCGACCGCGCGTTCCAGCTCGCCGCCGGCGCGTTCGTGCTGCTGGCGGGCGGCCTGATGTACGCCCGCTCCACCGGACAGTTGTAACCCACGAAAAAAAACGACCCCGCCGCGGGGCAGGGTCGGAAGTGATGCACGAGGTGCGCGATCGCCGGGAGAACCAGGTCAGGCCGCGCGCCCACCACCGCCGCCGTTCCTTGCGTCGCCGAAGATGGGGTAGGACTCAACCTGATCACGCAGCGAGTTCAGCTGCTCCTCGGCCTTGGCCAGGCGCTGCTCGATCTCGCGGGTGAACGCCTCAAAGCCCTCGGGCGTCGTGCCGCTGCGTGAGGGCGAGACCTTGGTCGCCAGACGCTCGAGGCGCTGGCGGGCGATCTGACGGACGGCCTCGGTCGGGAACGGCAGGCGGTCGGTCGGGAGTGTTGCGCCGTTGTTGTCAACGAGTCGGAGATTGCTCATGGGTCCTTCCTTGGAGTGGGCGGCTCGGGAAGGTCCCGGCGGCCCTGGGGCATGCCTCGCGGGAAGGTTCATCGGGGCAAGCGGCGCGGGGGTGAACCTGGATTTACCGTGCGGCGTGCGCCCGCGCCCGCGCTTTCGACACGCGCGTCAGGCGCGCCCGCACAGGCCGCGCCGCTCGCAAAGACGAGCGGTCGATAAGCCCGCGCCGGCGGGGTCGATAAGCTCTGGCCGCCCCGGTTATGGGCGCGCCGTCGGCGCCGGCTCGGCCATTTTGCGCCCGTAGCGCGGCTCGGTCCCGTTGAGCATCCGCGAGATGTTCGACCGGTGCCGCCAGACCACCATCAACGCGAGCATGACCGCAACGGTGACGTACGGCCACAGCGGCCACGCCACCGACCGGCTTGGGTCGGGCACGAAGAAGCCAAAGTACCGGCACACCGGCGTGACGAAGATCAGCAGGAAGGGAATCGACGCCGCCGCGACGCACGACGAGAGACCGATAAACCGCGTCAGCTTCACGCACACCACCCAGATCAAGAACGCGGCCATGGCCGGCAGCGAGAGGATCGGGAACACCGCCATCAACGCGCCGAACCCGGTCGCGACGCCCTTGCCACCTTTAAACCGCAGGAAGGGCGACCACATGTGCCCGGCCACTGCGCTGAGCCCAACCAACAGCCACGCCCAGGCCATGTACGAAGGAACCTCGGGCCGCGCAATCGTCTTAAGCACAAAGCCCGCGGCCAGTGTGGGCACAAACCCCTTGAACGCGTCGAGGAAGAACGTGAGCACGCCCCACCTGCGCCCGAGCGTCCGGCCCACGTTCGCCGTGCCGATGTTCTTCGATCCGTGCTGGCGCACGTCCACGCCCTTCGCCAGCCCGATCAACAGCCCGAACGGGATCGCACCGAGCAGGTACGCTGTCGCGCACATGCCAAGCCAGACAAGGGTGTCGGTGCCGGACCATGACCAGGAGGGGAGTGTTTGAGGGGGCATAGGGAGTCGCAGCTAGACGGTAGCAACAGGCGGAACGAAGTTAATGCAGCGGATTCGCGTCGTTTGCGTCCCGTTAGGCACCCGATGGGCGAGGGGCGAACTGTTATCGGCGCAAGGCCCCGCTGGTCGATGCACATTACGCAACGGGTGGGCGGTGCTGCGCCCAGAGGTACTTCATGGCTTCTCAAGGTTCAAAGACGGGGCCGCTCGTATCGCCGCTGCTCCTGCGCGTTGTGCTCGGCACCACGTTCATCTGGGCCGGCCTGGGCAAGCTCATCCCCATCGTCGACTACAAAGGGCAGGATGCCGCCATCCTCGCCAACCTCGGAACCGGCGTCGCGCCGGTGCTGCCCCAGCGTCCGCCCGTGGCCGAACCGCCCGCCCTCGCGCCGCCGGCTTCGCTGCCGCTGCCAGAAGCCGCGCCGACTGGCAAACCCGCCCCGCAGAAGCCCTCCAGCCGCCAGTCAAAGCCCGCAACGGGGACCGGCTACACCTCCGCCTCGGCGCCGCTCGCATCGCTCGACCGGCTGCCGGTCACCGCCGATACCAGCAGCGGCCGCGCCCGCCCCGCCGCTGCAAAGGGAAAGACGCAGCCAGTCACCACGCCGGCGCCGCCGAAGCCCGCGCCAGCGCTCGACACGCTCCCTCCAGGCGGCAAGTACACCGCCGCGCACTTCGCCGAGCCCGCGCGGGCGAGGCGTGCGTACCAGTTGAGCGTGGTGATGGTCCGCGCCGCCTACCCGCAGCCCTCCGTCGGCACGGCGCACCCCAAGCCCTACTGGCCCGCGATATTCGCCACATCGCCCTGGGTGGTGTGGCTCGCGTTCGGCGTGGCCGTCACAGAACTGTTCGCCGGTGTATTGCTGATGGTCGGCTTCCTGACACGCCTGAGCGCGGCGTTGCTTGTGTGCGTCGCGCTGGCGGCCATGTGGCTCACGCAGATCGGGCCCGCGTTGAGCACCGGGCAAACGACCTTCGGCCTGCTGCCCAACCGCACCTGGTGGGACCCGCAACTCTGGACGGCCTTCTTCTGGCAACTGTTGATCATCGCTTCGGGCATCGCTGTCGCGTGCATGGGCGCTGGTGCGCTCTCGGTTGACAGGGCACTGGCCGTCATCGGCTCAGGCGGGCCCAAGTCCGAGCCAGACCCTTCGGCAAAGGGGTAACCGGCAGCCCAATCGCCTTTTCAGCCGGTTCGGGGTGAACCCGCCGCCGGTGAGGTGCGAACGATGCAGAACCGGCGGCCCACTCCATCGCCGGGATCCAACCACCACCCATGCGCCTCCGCGACCCCATCCAACCCGGACGAACCCGACGCATCGGCGCCGCCGCGATCGCCTCGCTGGTCGTTCACGGCGCGGTGGCGGCTGCGCTCGCCGGCGCCGCGCTGAGCATCGCGGCCGACGCGGCCCTCCCCCAGGCGGCGGCCGATGTCCTGATGTCGGTTCACGCCGCTCCGAGCAACAGCCTCTTCCAGGCCGCGCCGCAGCAAACGTACCCTGAGCTCAACGAACTGCTCGCCCCCGGTGCGTCGAAATCCACCTCACCAGCGCTGGCGACCGAGCCAACCGGCAACGGGAACCTCGCCCAGGTTCTGGCCGAGGCCGACGCCGTTGCCAGCGCGGCCGGCGCCGCGACCACCACCGCCAGCGGAGCCGCGGCGGCGCTCGAGCACACCCCCGCTGGAGCGGGCATTGCTTTCGCCGGGCTCACCGCGCGGGGCGAACAGGCCCGCACGGTGGTCTACGCCATCGACGCCTCGGGCCCCATGGTCTCGTCGCTCAGCGATGTGTTCGCCGAGGTTAACCGCTCGGTGAGCGCCCTGCTGCCAACGCAGCGGTTCAGCGTGGTCCTCTTCCGCGACGCCGCCGACGGCCAGCCGACCGCCGTCTTTGGCACGCAGCTGAGCGAGGCAAACCCACGCAACATCGAGCAGCTCAGGCGCTGGCTCGCGGGGGTCACCGCGACTGGACGATCAAACCCGATGGACGGGCTCCGCGCGGCGCTGGCGCTCAAGCCGCAGGTCATCTTCCTGCTGTCGCGCTCCATCACCCGGACGGGCGGAGGCGTGTGGGACGTCGGCCCGCAGGTCATCCTCAGCGAGCTTGAGCGGCTCAACCCGCCGCTGAACACCGTGCAGGGGGGCACACCCGGGCGGGGCACGCTCATCAAGACCATCCAGTTTCAAGAGCCCGACTCAACGGGCGTGATGCAGCAGATCGCCGAGCGCCACGGCGCACGCTCGGCCGACGGCCCCGCCTACCGCGTGCTCAAGCGCGAGGAGCTGCAGAAGCGGTGACCGCTCCCCGCGCGCAGCGCCAACCACGGAGGCTCATCGGGCTCCTCGCCGCCGCCGCCGCCTGCTCCGCGGCCGGCCCGCTCTCGCCCCCCGCGCTCGCCCAGTCCGCGCCGACCATCGCCGCCGCCCCGTCGATGCCCGACGCGGTTTCCACCGCCAACGCCCGTGTCGAAGAGCTCGCCCGTTCCGGCGACGAGTGCGCCGTGCTGGTTGGCCTCCCCAGCGCAGCGCAGCGCTCACGCTGCGCCGCCGTCGCCGGCGAAGCGCTCCAGCGCCTGCAGCGCGCCGAGATGGAGCTCACCGCCAGCATCGCCGCCCTCCGCGCCGCCGACCCAACCGCCGCGGCCGAACTCCAGGCCTCAGAACTGAACCTCCGCCTGCCGATGCTCCGCGCCCGCGCCACCGTCATCGCGGGCGTCGCCACGCGCAACGCCGCGACCCTCACCGGCGCGATCGAGCAGCTCCGCGCCCTGGACCCGATCGCCGTCGCCCCCGCCGCCATGCGCCGCTACCTGCTGGCGCTGGCGCTCTACCACCGAGACGTCATCAACGGGGGCCTTCCCGGCTCGCCAACGCTCGACATCGCCGAGGCGATCGACCTGCTCCGCAGCGTCAGCGACTGGCCCATCGGATCAAACCCCAACACCCAGCAGCCGCCGGCCCTCGCCGCCGACGTGCGGTTCGCGATGGTCCGCATCGGCACCCACGCGCGCGGCGACGCGACCATCGCCCTGCGCGCCGGAGAGTGGGAGGACCAGCCCCCCTTCGTCGTGCGGCAGGGCGGCACCAGTGATGAGCTCGCCGAGCCCGGGCTCTTCGTGCGCCACGCCGAGGCCCGCGCCGCCGCCCTGGCGGCCCTGTGGGTCGCCAGGCCGGGCAAGATCACCTTCGAGCAGCTCATCGAGCCCATCGGCCAGAGCGTCCGCTCCGCGCGCACCGCCGTTCCCGGCAACGCGAAGAACCGCGAGCTGCTCGCCCAGCAGCGCGCCACCGCCATCCGCGAGAGCCTCATCGGGCGAACGGTGGCCTCGATCCTGGAGGCGGGCGGATCGCAGCTTGAACTCCCCCCGTGGGCCGTTGTCGCCGGCGCCGCGGAACTGGCGCGCGACCCAGGCACCCGTGAAGTAGCCTCGATCATCCTCGAGGCGCTCCTGCACCGCAAGGACCTGGGCACCTCAATGCCCGATGCGCTCTTCTTCTCGGCGATGACCCTCGCAGAGTCAGACAGGGCCCGCGACCTGGTCGAGGGCGTCAAACGCGCCTCGCGCGCAGTTGACGCGGGCCTGCGCGAGCCGCGCCGCGCCGTGCTGCTGAGCAACCTCCCGGCGGTGGCCGCGCAGGCCGTGCGCCGTGCAGAGTCAGTCGTCCCGCGTGACCCGCGCCTGATCACCGAGGCGAACGACGCCCGCATCGCGGCGCTCCGCTCGGCGGGGCGCGCCCTCCCCGTCGGTGGCCAGAGCGCCAGCGCCGTCGAGCTCGCCAAAGCCATCCTCCGCAAGGCCGGATCGGTGGACGTCGAGATCGAAGGGCGCACACAGCGGGTCAACCGTGTAGACCCCGCGACCCTCGCCGATGCCCTCGAGGCGCTGCGGGCCTCGAAGGAGCCCGAGGCGAGGCAGCTCGCAGACGCCGCGATCGACGCCGCCCTCGCCTACGGGCGAGCAATCGTGACCAACTCCACCTCCCCCATCACAGACGGGCAGGCGCTCGTGCTCACCGCCGAGACAGCGCTCGCCTGGGTCGGCGAGAGCGACCGCGCCCGCGCGGCGTTGCTCCGCGTCGCCCTCGCCGACGGCTACGCCGCCGCCGGCGACCCGCGCGCCGTCGCCCAGTACGACCTCCTGCTCGCGACCGAACCGCCGCCGGTGAGCCCCATGCTGCTGGTCATCCGCAAAGCGCGGGCGCAGCGCACCAGCGGCGACCCCGCCGCGGCATTCGCCACCCTCCGCTCGCTCGTTGACATGCTCGAGAACGCCCCCAGGTGCCCGCCCGAGTTCTTCATCGCCTGGGCGGACATGCTCGAGATCCTCGCGGCCGACAACGCCGGCGGGCGCCGCGCCGACCAGATCCGCCTGCGCACTGCGCACCTCCGCTCGATCGACCCGTCACTCGGCACGCCCGAAGCGTCCGAGCGCATCGACATGGTCGAGCACTCGCTGCGCTAGCGCGCCCCGGCGGTTACCCGCCCCGCCAGATCGGTGAACCGGATCGCCAGCGCCTCAACGATGTGCTCCGGCTCGCCCCGCCCGCTCTTGATCCGCGCATCGCCCTCCACCGCCGCCCCCAGCAGCGCCGCCGTGTCCGCCGGGCGCACCCGCCGACCCGCCGCCATCATCGCCGACTGGCTGCTCCCCCACAGCTTCAAGCGCGCCCCGATCACACCCTCGCTCTCCCGCGCCGCCAGCCCGCGGGCCGCCCCGTCGAGCTTGCGCGCAAGGTCCAGCATCGCCACCATCAGCGCCGCGGGCGTCTCGCGCGAGACCTCGATCATCTGCCGCACCTGACGCAGCGCCACCTCCGCGTCCCCCTGCAGCAGGAACCGCTGCAGCACGAAGATGCTCTCCTCTTCACGCGAGAACCCGACCATCGCCGAAACGATCGCTGCCGTGATCCGCTCCCCGCCGCCGCCCGCCGCCGCGATCGACAGCTTCTCAAGCTCGCTGTCGAGCCGCCCAAGCTCGCAGCCGATGTTCTCAACCAGCAGCTTCGCACCCGCGGGGTCGATCGATGCACCGTGCGACTTCGCCCGGGCCACGCACCAGCGCTCCGCCTCCGCCGGGCCGGGCGGCTGGCAGTCCACCACGGCGCCGCCACCGTCAACGATCGCCGCGTCGAGCTTCCCCTTGTTCCACTTCCCCCCGGCCCGCAGCACCAGCACGCTGGCGGGCTCGGGTTGCGCGGCGTACTCGGTCATCACCTCGCGCGCCGTCTTGCGCGCCACGCCCCGCGCCGCAGGCTGTGCCGACGCCTCTTCTTCCTTCTCCTTCAGCAGCTGCTCGGCGTTCTCAACGATCACGATCTTCGCCGGCGCCATCAGCCCCAGCGAACGCAGCTCGTCGAGCACCTCCGCAGCCGAGCACGAAGCCCCGTCGAAGACAAACGTCGCCACCTCACCGTGCTGCGCCACCATCCGCTCGCGCACCCGTTCAGTCTCGGCGAGCGCCAGGAACCGCTCGGGCCCGGTGGTGAGCAGCACCGTCGGAACGTCCTTCTCTCCGCCGCCGGCCTCTGTTCTCTTGGCCATCGCTGCAACCTCCACTCGGCTTCCCGTCACATCGCCCGCTCAGGCTAGCGGCTTGCCCAGCTTCTCTCGCTTCGCCTGCAGGAAGACACGGTGGTCCACTACGTGCTGAACGTACATCCCCACCATCTGAGCGATCGTCACCAGCCCGCGACGCGAGTGCACACCGGCCCGCTCAAACGCCGCGTCGGGCAGCGCCCGCAAAAAATCGGCCGTCCAGCGCCGGTTGATCGCGAACAGCTCCCCCACGTCCTCCACGCTCCCCGCGTTGATCGCGGGGACCTTGGAGAACGCCGTCTCGTCGTAGTTCACCAGCAGCGGCCGGTCCTCCGCCGCCATCCGGCGCATCCGGTGGGTCGCGATCAGGTCGCTGTCGTACATGTGCACAACCAGCTGCCGCACGCTCCAGGTGCCAGGCACCGGGAAGCCGTCAAGGTCCGGGTCGGTCAGCCCGCGGACCCAGTGCTTCAGGTCGTGGGCCTGCGCTTCATAACGGTCAATAACGGAACGGTCCATAGTCAGGCATCGTACCGTACCCGCGTGCTGGTGCTCACCGTCATCCAGGGACCCGACAAAGGCCGCACCTTCGAGCTCCCCGACAACGAGCCCCAGATGATCGGCCGCTCGTCGGAAAGCCTCCCCCTCAGCGACGGCACCGTCAGCCGCCGCCACGCCGAACTGACCCCCGACAAGGGCGAATGGTACCTCCGCGACCTGGGCAGCCAGAACGCCACCCTCGTCAACGGGGTCCGCATCGAGCCCAACGCCCGCGTCAAGCTCAAGCCGGGCGACCAGATCCGCGCGGGGATGACGCTCTTCTCCTTCGGGCGGACCGTCAAGCGGATCGACCCGCAGGTCCGCATGCTCCGCGACGACCAGGTCGACACGTCCATCGAACGCGCCCTCTCGTCCGAAGACTCCGTCATCCTCGCCCTGGATGGTGACACGCGCGCAGGAACGGCCCTGGGCGCCACGATCTCCGGCGGCGCCAACTCGCACCTGCGCGTGCTCTACCGGCTCACCACGCTCGTCAGCACCCTCCCCGAGCGCGAGCGCCTCTTCGAAGGGATCTTCGACCTTATCTTCAGCGAGCTCAAGCCCGAGCGCGCCGTCCTGCTCATCGACGAGGGCGACGGCCCCGCGCCGGCGGTCGTCCGGTTCGCCGCCAAGTCACCCCCCGGCAAGCAGCCGCCGATCGACGTCTCCCGCACTATCCTCCAGCACGTGCTCGACAAGGGCGAGGGCATCCTCGCCAGCAACGCCATGAGCGACGAGCGCTTCCGCAAGGGAGACTCCGTCCAGCGCCTCGCCATCCGCAGCGCCATGTGCGTCCCCGTCCGATCCGCCGGGCGCACCTTCGGCGCCATCTACGCCGACTCCTCCATCGGCGCCGGCGCTTTCAGCGCCGACCAGCTCGCCCTCATGACCGCCATCGGCCAGCAGACCGGCCTCGCCCTCTCACACCTGGAGCTCCTGTCGCAGAAGCTTCAGACCGAACGCCTCGCCGCGATCGGGCAGACCGTCGCCAGCCTCTCCCACTCGATCAAGAACATCCTCCAGGGCCTCCGCGGCGGGGCCGACGTCGTCGAGATGGGCCTCCGCAAAGACGACCTGAAGGTCTCACGCGGCGGCTGGCCCATTCTCAAGCGGAACCTCGACCGCATCATCGCCCTCACACTCAACATGCTCGCCTTCTCGCGCCAGCGCACGCTCGAGATCGAGCTCACCAAGGTCCAGCCCCTCCTGGAAGACTGCGCCTCGCTCCTGGCCGACCAGTGCAAGCTCCGCGGCGTCGCGCTCATCGTTGACGTTGACCCCGACACCCCCCCCGTCCCGATCGACGCCGCGCAGGTTCACCAGGCGCTTATGAACCTGATCTCAAACGCCGTCGAGGCCGTCGAAGCCAAGACCGGCGTCGTCACCGTGCGGGCCAAGTTCATTCCTGAAACCCCCGGACGCCTCAACGGCAAGGGGCAGTTCAGGGTCGACATCATCGACAACGGGCCCGGCATCCCGCCCGACCTGCAGCGGCGCATCTTCGAGCCGTTCTTCACAACCAAGGGTCTCCGCGGCACCGGTCTGGGGCTCGCTGTAACCCGCCGCATCATCGAGAGTCACGACGGCAAGGTGCTGCTGACCAGCACCCCCGGAAAGGGGGCCACCTTCAGCGTCGTGCTGCCGGTCGATCCCGCCGCCGCGATCGACCCCAGCGCAACAGCCGATACCCGCCAGCGCCCCGACACTCCCTGGCGCGCAGGCCAGTAAGCGCTGCCTTCAAATGCGGGCGACAGGACTTGAACCTGCACGGGCTTTCGCCCACGAGAACCTAAATCTCGTGCGTCTGCCAATTTCGCCACGCCCGCGAACCGCCAACTCTATCGCGCCCGCGCCGCCCTGCGGGCGTACACCCCCCGCGCCACCGATGAGACGCTCCTCACTGTGCGAACGCCGGTGTTTGGGTCTTGTGTGCTACACCGCCTTTTCGGGTGAATGCCCAGAACATCATTGATTGACTTGTTACTTCAATCTATCATGCGAGTGAGTGCCCGGCGCGCGGGTGCGCACCGGGAAGTGTTTCAACAGATTGCGGGCCTCTGATTCGCGCCCGCGAACGTACAACTATGGGTGCCACAATGGCCAAACGCACATCGGGTTCTGTCGCCAGCCTTTCTATCGCCGATCTCAACCGCGAGATCAACCGCCGCCGCCGCTCGCTCCCTGCGCTCCAGCGCCGCCGCGACAAGGCCATGGCCAAGGTCGACCGCCTCGACGCGATGATCGCCGCGCTCGGCGGCAGCGCCGGCGGCTCACGCGCAGGGCGCGGCGCAAACAACGCCACCCTCGCCGACTACCTCAAGCGCGCCCTCACCAACAACACCATGGGCGTCACCGAGGTCGCCGAAGCCGTGCAGAAGCTCGGCTACAAGACCAACTCACCAAACTTCCGCACCATCGTCAACGCCGCGCTCATGGCCAAGAAGAACGGTTTCAAGCGCGTTACCCGCGGCAAGTACACCGTCGCCTGATCCGCCCGCAAAACCCGCAAATCCAAGCAAGCGGCCGGCGCACACGCGCCGGCCGCTGTCGTTACCGCCACTACGCTTGCACACACGCATGCCCGAACTCCCCGAGGTCGAGACCGTCCGCCGATCGCTCGCGCCGCACCTGCTCGGCCGCACCATCGCCGCCGCAACCCTCCGCCGCGACGACTTCGTCACCGGCGCACGCACCCCCGCCGACCTGCTCCAGGGCGCAACCGTCGAACGCATCGAACGCAGAGGCAAGCAGCTCGCCGTGATCGCCGCATCCGGCCGCGCGGTCATCGTGCAACTGGGGATGTCCGGCCAGGTGCTCGCTGCGCCGGCGAGCAGCCCGCTCCCCACCCACGTGCACGCGCTGTGGACAATCCGCTCCTCGTCAACAACCATCCTCTTCCGCGACCCACGGCGCTTCGGCGGACTCACCACGCTCCGCTCACCCGCGCAGCTCGAAGCCACATGGCAACACCTCGGGCCCGACGGCCTGGCCATCACCGCCGCGCAGCTCTGGTCGGCGCTCCACAGCTCGTCACGCGCGATCAAGGCCGCGCTCCTTGACCAGCACACCGTCGCCGGCATCGGCAACATCTACGCCGACGAAGCCCTCTTCGTGGCGGGTATTCACCCCAAGGCCCTCTGCCACCGGCTCTCCCACTCCCGCGTCGAGCGCCTCGCACACTCGATCAGGCAGGTACTCACCACCGCCGTCGCCGCCCGCGGCTCAACCCTCCGCGACTACCGCGACGCCGACGGGCAAGCTGGCTCCTACGCGAATCTGCACCGCGTCTACGGCCGCGCAGGCCTCGTGTGCACCGTCTGCGGCCAGACGCTCCGCGGCTTCGTCCTGGGGCAACGTACGACCGTCGCCTGCTCGACGTGCCAGGCTCGTTGACCGCGTAGGTGTCTTGTTCTTCTTCTTCCTCTTAGAAGAAGAGAGATAGCTGGTGGTGGTAGGAGAAGGGGGTGTCGGGTTGTGCACAACTCAATCGTCCGCGCTGCTCCGCTCGTCAATTCTCGCAGCGCTGCGTCACCAGCCCGGTGTGAATTCACGGTGCACCGCCGCGCGGCAGCCACTGTCGGTTCCCCGCGCCTGTCGGTTCGGCGCGCGCGCCGCGGCCAAGTCCGCTCGTTCCACCGACACGCCCCGAGCGCCCGTCCACACCGCGTGCACGACCTGTGGGCAACCCAACCGACAACCCGCGCACAAAGGGAAAACCCTCGCCAAGCCAGGTGCCCGCGACCGTCAGTGCGGACGCATAAGCGGGAAGAGCACCACATCGCGGATCGTCCTCTGGTTGGTCAGCAGCATCACCAGCCGATCGATCCCCAGGCCCATCCCCCCCGCCGGAGGCATGCCCACCTTCAGCGCGTTGATGAAGTCCTCGTCGTACGTGCGGAACGTCCGCTCCTCCGCCGCCTTCTCGCTGTCGCCGCCGGCGAGCTGCTCGCGGAACTTCGCCGCCTGCACGTCCGGGTCGTTCAGCTCGGTGTAGTGTGGGGCCAGCTCCATGCCGCCGATGAACAAGTCCGCCCGGTCGGCCAGCGTCGGGTCGCTCACCTTCGGGCGCGTCAGCGGCGAGATCGCACTTGGGTAATCAGTGATGAACGTGGGGCGCGACGGGTCCACCGTCTTCTCCGCGAACGTCTCGAACAAGTCGTTCACCACCAGGACCGGATCAACCCCCTGCGTCTTGAGCCCGCGCTTGCCAGCCTCGGCCATCACGCGGTCGGTCGCGGTGTGCTTGAAGCCAAGGCTCTTCTCAAACAGCTCCGGGTAGGGCACCCGCAAGAAGGACGAGCCGTAGTCGATCATCAGCTCACCGAAGGGGAGCTTGAGGTCGCCGCCACGCGGCAGCGTGTCGTCACCCTCTGGGTTCTCACCGGCGTCGCGCCGGTCGATGGCCACCATCGTCGCCGCGTCGCGCACCAGCCCCTCGGTCAGGTCCATCACCGTCCCCACGTCACCGAAGGCGCAGTACGCCTCCAGCATCGTAAACTCGGGGTTGTGCTGCTTGTCGAGCCCCTCGTTGCGGAAGTTGCGGTTGATCTCGTAGACCCTCGGCATCCCGCCCACCAGCAGCCGCTTGAGGTAGAGCTCTGGCGCGATCCGCATGAACAGGCTGATGTCCAGCGCGTTCATGTGCGTCACAAACGGGCGAGCCGCCGCGCCACCCGCAAGCACCTGCAGCATCGGCGTCTCCACCTCCAGGTACGCGCGCTCGTCCATGTAGCGGCGCATCCGCGCCACGATCCGCGAGCGCATCTGGAACACGCCCATCGTCTCGGGCGTCGCCCACATGTCCACGTACCGCTGGCGGTACCGCGCTTCAACGTCCGTCAGCCCCGCGTGCTTCTCCGGCGGCGGCGCCAGGCACTTGCTGGCGATCGAGAACCCGTCGCACCACACCGTGATCTCACCCGTCTTGGTCTTCGTCACGCGGCCTGTCGCTGTCACGATGTCACCCAGGTCGAGCACCTCGGCGAGCTTGAACGCGCTCTCCGGCACGTCCTTGGCCGACACCGCCAGTTGGATGTCACCCGACGCGTCGCGGATGTTCATCCAGATCAGTTTGCCACCCGGCCGCCGCAGCATCACGCGCCCACCCACCGCCACCTTCGCTCGCCCGTCCACGTACCCCTCCGGCGGTGCCTTCCCCGCCGCTGCGTGCGCCTCGTCGGCCGCCGCGCTGTGCTTTGCCCGCGCCTGCGCCAGCGTCAACAGCCCGTCGACACGCTCCCCGTACGGCGAAAACCCCAAGGCTTTCGCCGCATCGCGGTTGGTGCGGCGCTGAGCCTCAAGGTGGTGCACGGAAACGGGGGTCTGCGCGGCTTCTTCGGTCATAGGTCGCGATGATACGAGCCCCGAGCGGTTGCCCGGAGGAATCAACCCCACGAGCCGGGCCATCACGCAAGCAGCCCGCCGACACTTTCGTGCGGGCGGGCCGCTGTGGGGGAAATGAAGGCTGTTTCTCTCCGTCGCGGCTCTCTTCGTGCCCGCGCGGAGCATAGATGCACCGTTACAGACTGTTCGCAAACCAGGGGGCCGGGTTGCCGCTGCCGCCGCCGGCGGGCGCGGGGCTCGCCGTGCGGGACTCAAGCCGCTTGAGAAGCTCTTCAAGCCGCTTCATCTGCGATTCCATCGCGCTGAGGCGCTCCTCAAGCTTGGCGCCGCCCTCGCCGGGGCTCATCAGGATCATCGGCTCGCCGTTGTTGCCGCGCGGGATCGCCAGCTTCAGGTGGTTCTGCAGGCGCTCGATGTCGAGCTGGCTCTTGAGGTCGCCGCCGAACTCCTTCGCCCGCTCCTCAATCTCCTTGCCGTACTCCTTCATGCGGTCACCATAGAGCCGCCAGACATCCTCGCTCTGGCCCTGCCCGAGCATCGTCTCACCGTACGCCTTGAACCGCTTGCCATCGAACGCCTCGAGCTTCACATCGGCCTTCACGCGCTCGCCCTTGCGGATCACCTCCACCGAGAGCGTGTCGCCCGGCTGCTTGAGCGCGATCGCGTCGCGGATGCCATCGGTCCCCGCGCCCGACTTGCCGTCGATCGACACGATAATGTCCTTCGGCTGCAGCCCCGCCTTCGCAGCGGGCAGCCCCTCCGGCACCGTCTGAATGACCGCGTAGTCACCCTTGGGCAGGCCGAGCTGCTCGATCAGGCCCGCGTCGGCATCGTCCATGGTGATGCCCATCATCACGCGAGGCGTCTGGTCGTCACCGCCCGACCACGTGATCCCCGGAGCAACAGGCGGCAGCGGGACACCCGGCACCACCGGCACGCCGCGGATGACCCGGGTCGATACTTCGATCTCCGGCCACTCTTCCTTCAGCACCGGCTGCCCGCTGGCGTCGCGCACCTCGATCTTGCCGTTCTTGACCGTCACCGCGTTGGCGGGGACGGGCTTGCCGTTGATCGTCGCGGTGACCTTCCCGCCGCGCTGCTCAACGCGGATGTCGCGTCCGTCTTCTTTCACACGAAGCACCCGCTGCGGGCCGTCGCCGCCCACTGCTACCACTTGCGCCCGCGCAACCTGAGGCTGTCGGCCGCTGGCGACAAAGAGGTGCTCAGCAGGAACCATCGCTGCCAACGCCTGCCCATCGTGACCATCGGTTTTGACAATCAGCCGCTGGTTCACGCGCGCACCGGGCGGCATCCGCAGCGTCATCTCGCGCTCGATCTGCTGGCCCAGCGCGGGCGATGTGCCCTCCTCACCGGGCGGGCAGGCGCGGGCCGTCTGGGTCGATGCGCAGCCCGCCAGGCCCGCAACGAGCAGCAGGGCGAGCACAGTTTGACGTTGATTCAGGTTCATCATCGGTCGTTCCTTCACGAGAGATGCGCCAAGCGCTGCGACCCGTCCAAGGTCCAGCGCACACGGCGCAAAGTTATGACTACATCGCCCCCGCGGGCCTGGTCTTCGGCAACGACGTTGGCACCATCACCGCGCGCCCCGATTCGTCGGTGCCGAGCTTGTACAGATCGTCCACGATCGCGCGCTCGATGAACTGCCGCATGTACAGCACCTCGTACCCCTTGCCGTCGGCCGACGGGCGCGTCTCGATCACCACGCGCTGGGGCAACTCCCCAACCAGCGTCCCCTCCTGCGCAGCGCGGACCTTGTACCCGTTCATCAAGTCGCTCGACGAGAAGTCGTCGAAGCTGAAGCCCGCCGTGGCCGGGTTCAATGCGCCCGGAGAACCACCCCCGCTTCCCCCCGTCCTGAGCGAGACACTGACCAGCCCCAAGGCCATGCACGCCGCCATCAGCCACCCCAGCCGGGCAGCGCGAACGGCCCGATCGGCCCGGCGCCCCTGCGCGCTCGGAAACACCATCGGCCCACCCAGTTCGCCCGTGCCTGCCGCGAAGGCCTCGGCCCGTTGTCCGGCCAGTTCAACCGCCTCACCCAGGGCGTCTTGATCCGACGCGTTCCCGATGAGCCGGTCCCACGCGCCGGCGTCGCTGGCGGTCGTCTCACGCAAGCGCTGCCAGTCGGCGGCCCGTCCGCGCCCTTCGAGCACGCGTGAAAAGAGCACGTCCTTATCCAGATTGGTGTGTTCGTCGTTGACCATCACCCCCGCCAGATGCGCCGCGGGCTGCTTCCCGTCGCTTTTGCGCTCCTCCTCCACGTCAGAAGCGAGCGGATCACCCACCAACCTTGGTGCTTATTCGGAAGCTGTGCGGGTAATTTGGCGGCATCGAGCGCGAAGCGACGCGCCGGCTGCGCTACTTCAACCGTGCCCCGGCGAGCGCCCCGCTCGACTGCCGCTCGACGGTCTCGCGCAGCATCCGCCGCGCCCGGGCGATGCGCGTCTCGATCGTCGTCTCGGGCAGTTCCATGATCTGACCGATCGCCCGGTAACTCAGGCCCTGCACCGCCCGCAGCAGCAGCGGCTCGCTGTACTCATCCGGCAGCGACCGGGCGGCATCGAGCACGCGCTGCGCCTCCTCGCTCAGTTGACCCGGCAGCGGAGCCCCCCCCGCACCGGCACGCTGGCTCGGCGAGGATTCGCCGTTGAGCATCGCCGCGTGCAGCGTCGCGTGCCGCTGGCGCACCTCCTGCTTCCGCCCCGCCAGCCGCGCCGCGTTCACGGCGACCATCCGCAACCACCCCCGGAACGCACCCTCGTCCTCCACCGCGTGCACCTTCTGGCACATCGTCGCGGCGACCTCTTGCAGGATGTCATCCAGATCGGCCCGGCTCGGCTTGTGGGTGAGAATGACGGCCGCGACCCAGCGCCGGTTGTCGGCCCACAGCGCGCGCAGCGCCTCCGTATCGCCGGCGCGAGCCCGCGAGACAAGACCATCGCCTTGAGTTTCCTCCACTTGCACGGGGTTGCACCTCTAGATGCGCATACCGCTCCGTGCCAGTCCGGTTGTCATGAAAATCCTGCCCCCACGCCG
>JAUXUZ010000011.1 GCA_030680655.1 Phycisphaerales bacterium | reverse complement strand
CATGTCTGTACACTTGGGAACACACGATTCAAAGGGGGCCACCATGACCGCAGCCGTGCAGGAGTACAACGCCATCGTCATCCGTGCCCACCAGCGGGCCCTGGAGGTCCTGCTCCAGCTCGTTGACCGCGCCACCGACCCCAGCGAGCTCCGCCGCCTGGCCGCCCTGCTGCTCCACGCAAGAGCGGTCAAAGACGCCGCCGACCGGCCCGATCATCTACCCCCTCCCCGCCGCGTAGAGCGGGTTTCCAACCCGCTTACACGCGTAGAGCGGGTTTCCAACCCGCTTGCCCCCGCAGACCACCCATCCACCCCCGACGCCGCAACTACTCCCCGATCGTCTTCTTCCGTCGCAGAATGTGGTGGTACGCCTGCGCAAACCGGTGCGCCTCATCCCGCACCGACTGCAGCAGCCGCAGGCCCGCGTGCGAGCGCGACAGCCGGTGAGGCTCTGGCAACACCCCTCCCCCCGGCCCCTGCACGTACACCAGCTCTTCCTTCTTCGCCAGGCTCACCACCATCGGCGGCTGCCGTTGCAGCTGCCGCAGGGCATCCATCGCCGCGCTCAGCTGACCCGGGCCACCGTCGATCAGGATGACATCGGGGTAGAGCTCGTGCCCGGCGCCCGCGTCGCGGAAGCGCCGGCTCACCACCTCGCGCATGGCGTCAAAGTCGTTGTTGCCCACCGTCTTCACCTTGAAGCGCCGGTAGGCCTCCTTGAACGGCCGCCCATCAACAAAGCAGACCTTGCTCCCCACCGTCTCGCCCCCCATCAGGTGCGCGATATCGAACCCCTCCACGCACCGCACCGGTCCCTCAAGGCCCAGCAGCTTCTGCAGCGAGCGGCTCCCCTTCTCGCTGTCGGCCCAATCGGTCTCCGTCTCGGGCTGAAAGCCGTCGCCGATGCTCGCCCGCTGGTCCAGCTTCTCCAGCGTCTTGATCTGGTCGCGCAGCACCGCCGCGCGCTCAAAGTGCATCCCCTCCGCCGCGCGCTCCATCTCGGCCGTCAGCTCGCGCACCATCGCGCTGCGCTTGCTCCCCAGGAACCGCACGAAGCGGTCAACGTCGGCGCGGTACGCCTCCACGCCGATCTTCGCCGCGCACGGCGCTGTGCACTGGCCGATCGCGTGCAGGATGCACGGCCGGAAGTACGCGTTCTTCTCGTCGGCCGGATCGATCTCAAGGTCGCACGTGCGGAACTTGAAGACGCGCTGGAGCATCTGAACAGCCTCGCGCAGCGCGCCGGCGTTGGTGAACGGCCCGAAGAGCTTTGCACCCGCCAGGTCCGCGTCGGCCGGGCTGCGCGTCACCACCACCCGCGGGAACGGCTCGCGCTGCGTCACCGCCAGGTACGGGAAGCTCTTGCCGTCCTTGAGCCGCACGTTGTACCGCGGCGGGGGCTTGAGGTCCTTGATCAGGCGCGACTCCATCAGCAGCGCCTCCCACTCACCCTCGCACTCGATCACGTCAAAGTCCTCGACCACGTCGAGCATCGGCTCCTTCTTCACGCCCAGCTCCGCCGAGGGCACGAAGTAGCTGCTCACCCGGTCGGGCAGGCTCGACGCCTTGCCCACGTACACAACCGTGCCGTCGGCGTCCTTCATCAGGTAGACGCCCGGGACCGCGCTGAGGGACCTTGCTTTTTTCAGCAGCTTTTCGAGCCGCTCTCGGCGTGCCTGCGGCATAGGGCATTCTACGAACGCGCTTTCGAGCGGGTCCCGAGCGTCCGTTGCACCGCACGGGGCGCGGCGGCGGCGCTGCTTTCCCGGCCGTACCCTGCCCGGTCTCGCACGCCGGCGGCCGCCGCGGCGTGCGTACCGCTCGCCCCCTCTTGCCACCGCAACACCGGAGACGCCCACCCGATGCCCTACAAGTCATCCATCCTCGAGGCGGTCGGCAACACGCCGCTGGTGAAGCTGAACAAGGTGGTTGACGCCTCCTGCGCCACCGTGCTGGTCAAGTGCGAGTACATGAACCCCACCGGCTCGATCAAGGACCGCATGGCGGTGCACATCCTCAACCAGAGCGAGAAGCAGGGGCTGATCAGGCCCGGCGCAACCATCGTCGAGAACACCTCGGGCAACACCGGGCAGGGCGTGGCGATGTGGGCCGCGGTGCGCGGCTACCGCTGCGTCTTCACCATGCCCGACAAGATGAGCCTCGAGAAGGTGAACATGCTCAAGTCGTTCGGGGCCGAGGTGGTGATCACGCCCACCGACGTTCCCGGCGACAGCCCGCAGCACTACGTCGAGACCGCCAAGCGGATCGCCCGCGAGACGCCCGGCGCGTTCTACGTCAACCAGTACCACAACCCGCTCAACATCGACGCGCACGAGCTTTCGACCGGCCCGGAGATCTGGCGCGACTGCGACGGCAAGGTGGATGCGATCGTGCTCGGCGCGGGCACGGGCGGCACGCTCTCGGGCACCGGGCGCTACTTCAAGAAGAACCACCCGCACGTGAAGATCATCGGCGTCGACCCGATCGGCTCGGTCCACTACCACTACTTCTACACCAAGACGATGCCCACCCCGCACGTGTACAAGGTTGAAGGGATCGGCGAGGACATCCTCTGCGACGCGATGGACTACTCGGTCGTTGACGAGTTCTTCCAGACCAACGACAAAGAGGCCTTCACGATGGCCCGCCGGCTGGTCCGCGAGGAGGGCCTCTTCTGCGGCGGCTCGTCCGGTTGCAACGTCCACATCGCGGTGCAGATCGCCCGCCAGCTCGGGCCGGGCAAGACCGTCGTTACCGTCCTGCCCGACTCGGCGACACGCTACACCACCAAGTTCCTGAACGACCAGTGGATGAAGGACTACGGCTTCTTCGGCGGAGACCGCGACCTCGGCCTCGTCGAGGACATCCTCAAGGCCATGCCCAAGCGCCCCGTCCTGACGGCGGCGGCCAACACGCCCGTCTCGCAGATCATCGAGACGTTCCGCGAGCGCGGTGTCTCGCAGCTGCCCATCCTCGACGAGCGCCAGCACCCCGTATCGATGGTGCACGAGGTGGACCTGCTCCGCGGCCTGCAGGCGGGCACCATCACCGGCGCCTCACCCGCCAGCGCGGTGGCGCACCCCATCGGCGGCCTGATCTACCCCAAGGCCCGCATCGAGGAGCTCTTCCGCATCTTCGAGACCGACCAGGTCGGCGTCGTCGTCGACAACAACATCGTCGTGGGCATCGTCAGCAAGATCGACGTGCTCGACTTCATGAGCAACCGCAAGCATTGACCGTTCGTGGGGCAGGTTTTCAACCTGCCGGCCTTAGACGTTCGTGGAGCAGGTTTTCAACCTGCCGGCCTTCAACGAGCAGCTTGAAAAGCTGCTCCACGCGATACCCCGGAGCCCGCTATGTCCCAAGCAGAATCCCAGCACAAGTTCGCCACGCGGGCCATCCACGCGGGGCAGAAGCCCGACCCATCGACCGGCGCGATCATGACGCCGGTCTACATGACCTCGACGTTCGTGCAGAAGTCGCCGGGCGTCATCATCGAGGAGTACGACTACTCGCGCTCATCCAACCCCACCCGCAAGGCGCTGGAGGCGAACCTCGCGTCGCTGGAGGGGGGCCGCTCCGGCTTCGCCTTCTCCTCGGGCCTGGCGGCGATGGACTGCGTGATGCACCTGCTCAGCGCGGGCGACCACATCATCCTCGGCGACGACGTCTACGGCGGCACGTTCCGGCTCGTTGACAAGGTCTACAAGCAGCTGGGCGTCACGGCGACGCGCGTCGACTTCACCGACCACGCGGCGCTCCAGGCCGCCTTCACGCCAAAGACCAGGCTCGTCTGGGGCGAGACGCCGACCAACCCGATGCTGCGCCTGTGCGACATCGCCGCGGTCGCGAAGATCGCCAAGGCCAAGGGGGCGATGTTCGCCGTCGACAACACCTTCGCGACACCTTACCTGCAGAACCCACTGGCGCTGGGCGCCGACATCGTGCACCACTCCTCGACCAAGTACATCGGCGGTCACAGCGACGTGATCGGCGGCGTGCTGGTCACCAGCGACGAGCAGATCGCGGCGAAGCTCAAGTTCTTCCAGAACTCCGTCGGCTCGGTGCCGGGGCCGATGGACTGCTTCATGCTGCTCCGCTCGACCAAGACGCTGCACGTGCGCATGGAGCGCCACTGCGCCAACGCGATGAAGGTCGCCGAGTTCCTCGCCGGGCACAAGGCGGTTCAGAGCGTCGCCTACCCGGGCCTCAAGTCGCACCCCGAGCACGCCCTGGCATCGAAGCAGATGCGCGGCTTCGGCGGCATGGTCACCGCGACGCTCAAGGGCGGGATGAACGAGTCGCGCCGCTTCCTGGAGCGCGTCCACCTCTTCTCACTCGCCGAGAGCCTCGGCGGCGTCGAGTCGCTGATCGAGCACCCGGCCATCATGACCCACGCGAGCATCCCCGCCGAGAACCGCGCAGCGCTGGGCATCACCGACGGCCTCGTACGGCTCTCGGTCGGCATCGAAGACGTGGACGACCTGATCCGCGACCTCGAGCACGCGCTGGCATAAGAGCCTTGTGCGCAAGCACAAGAAGGACGCGACCGCAAGGTCGCGAACGCCGGACCTACTCCTCGTGCTCGCGCACGAGGCTCTTACCCGACGACGAAGTTGATCATCCGCCCCGGCACGACGATCACCTTCTTGATCGCCTTCCCTTCAAGGTGCTTCTGCACGTTGGGGTCGTTGCGGGCGAGGTCTTCGATCTGCTTCGCGTCCGCCTTCGCCGGCACCATCATCTTGCCGCGGAGCTTGCCGAGCACCTGGATCGGGATCTCGACCTGGTCGTCAACGAGCATCGCGGGGTCGAACGCCGGCCAGGGCTCGGCGCTGATCGAATGGGTGTGCCCGAGCTTCTGCCAGAGTTCTTCGGCGATGTGCGGCGCCAGCGGAGCGACCAGCAGCGTGATGACCTCCGCCGCGCGCCGGGGAAGAGGTCCCTCCGCCGCGATCTTCGTCAGGTCGTTGTTGAGCTCGATCAGCTTCGAGATCGCGGTGTGCAGGGCAAGGTTCTCGATGTCGCTGGTGACACCCGCGATGGTGCGGTGGAGCTTCTTCTCAAGCTCGACGCCCGGCGCAGCCTCCGCCACGCGCAGCTCGCCCGTCTGCTCGTCGAGCACGTTGCGCCACACGCGCTGCAGGAAGCGGAAGGGGCCGACGATGTCCTTGGTGTTCCACGGCTTGCTCGCCTCCAGCGGGCCCATCGCCATCTCGTAGAGCCGGAACGTGTCGGCGCCGTAGCCGGCGATAATCTCGTCGGGGTTGACCACGTTCTTGAGCGACTTGCTCATTTTGGCGACGATCTGGTTGACCTGGGCGCCTGTCTTCTTCTCGACGAACACGCCCTCGCCGGTTTCTTCGACCTCGTCGGTCGGCACGAGCGTCTTGTCGGCGCGCTGGTAGGCGAAGCTGGTGATCAGCCCCTGGTGGAAGAGCTTCTGGAACGGCTCAACCGTCGAGACAATGCCCAGGTCAAAGAGCACGCTCTGCCAGAAGCGTGCGTAGAGCAGGTGGCCGACGGCGTGCTCGCTGCCGCCGAGGTAGAGGTCCACGCCCCCCAACTTCGAGCCGTCGCCGCACATCCAGTAGGCGTCGGCCTCCGGAGAGACCGGTGCCTTGTCGTTGCGGTTGTCGGTGTAGCGCAGCGCGTACCACGACGAGCCGGCCGAGCCGGGCATGGTGTTGGTCTCGCGCGTCACCGGCGTGTTCGCCGGCAGCACAGAGGGGTCGATCCCCACCGCACCGGCGGTGGTCCGCACCCAGTCCTTCGCCTTCGCCAGCAGCGGCTGCGGGTCGTCGCTCTCGATCGGCGCGTAGTCGGCGAGCTCGGGCAGCACCACCGGCAGCGCGCTCTCGCCCACCGGGTAGTGGTTGCCCGCATCATCAAAGACGATCGGGAACGGCTCGCCCCAGTAACGCTGGCGGCTGAACGTCCAGTCGCGGAACTTGTAGTTCACCTTGCGTGTGCCCCTGCCGCTTGCCTCAAGCCAGTCGATCACCTTCGCCTTCGCCTCGGCGGTGCGCATGCCGTCGATGGTGAGGTCGGGGCGCGACGAGTTGATCGCCACACCCTCGCCCGCGAAGCAGACGGCCGGATCGACGCGGACGCCCTCGGCGGGGATCAGCACGCGCACCACCGGCAGGTTGAAGGCCCTGGCGAACTCGAAGTCGCGGTCGTCGTGCCCCGGCACAGCCATGATGGCGCCGGTGCCGTAGCCGATGAGCACGTAGTCGGCGACCCAGACGGGGATCGGCGCGCCCGTGGCGGGGTTGACCGCGTCGATGCCGAGATCGACGCCGGACTTCTGCTTGCTCTCCATCCGCTCGATGTCGGACTTGTTCTTCGCGGCCACGACGTACGCACGGACCGCCGCCGCGTCGGTGCGCTCACCCGGCGACGCGAGCACGGCCTCAACCAGCGGGTGCTCGGGGGCAACGACCATGTACGTCGCGCCGAAGAGCGTGTCGGGGCGCGTGGTGAAGACACGGAGACTTGGGGTACCACCACGCTCCGCGTGGTGTCCGACGGCTGTACCCGCGGCGTGCTGAGCGCTCCACGCCTCAGAACTGACGGCCATCCACCGATACTGGCTGGGTGCAGGAGCCAGGCCCGCCTCCACCGGGTTAGATACGACGTAGCGGAGAAACTCACCAAAGAATGCTCGATCACGGACGATGTGATCGAACATCTCCGGGTCCCACAGTCGCCCTGAACTGCTTCGCTTCTTGTTGATCTGCACCGCACTGAAGTGCTTCACGCTCTCGCACAACTCTGAGAGATCGTGCCCGTCGACCGGCCGGACAACCCAGTGCACGTGATCGGGCATCACACAGGCAGCGTACACGTGGCATCGCGTTCCATCGAAGTGCTTGAGCGCGTCTAGGGCGATTGAACGCTCGTTCTCGGACATCACTGTGCCTGGCTGTGTGCGCCAGGACACGAAATACGTCGCGTCGGGCAGGCGATGATGCGGCAGGTTGCGTGACGTGCTTGTGAGCTCGCGCACCGCGCCGTACATGCCCTTTGGATAAGGGTCGCGAGGTACGAACCCGGCCGGATTGAGCAACGCGCGTGGTGCGCTTGCAATCTCATCGAGGTCTGAGGGTGGCAGCCATCTCGACTCCACGCGGAGCGTGGAGTTACCCAGCCCCTCGCGGAGCGAGGGGGTACCCGGGAGCTCAAACTCGATCTCCGCGCCCTCGCTGCGCCCGATCCACTCTCGCTGCTGGGTCTTGGTGCTCTCGGGCCAGTCCAGCGGGTCGAGCTGGCTCAGCAGCCGATCGGCGTAGGCGGTGATGCGGAACATCCACTGCTTCAGCGGCTTGCGCAGCACCGGGTGCCCGCCGCGCTCGGACTTGCCGTCGATCACCTCGTCGTTGGCGAGCACGGTGCCGAGCCTGGGGCACCAGTTGACGGTCGTCGTCCCCTGGTAGGCGAGGCGGTAGGAGTCGATGATCGCGCGCTGCTGCGCGGGCGTGGCGGATGTCCACGACGCGGGCGCGGGGTTGAACGGCTTGGTGTCGGCGGCGGGGTTGATCTGCGCGGCGACCGCGCCCGACGCGAGCGCAGCCTTCAGGTCGCTGATCGGACGGGCCTTCTTCTCTGCCGGGTCAAACCACGCGTCGTAGAGCTTCAGGAAGATCCACTGCGTCCACTTGTAGTAGCCGGGGTCGATGGTGCCGAACTCGCGCGTCCAGTCGTAGCTGAACCCGAAGCGCTGGAGCTGGCGGCGGAAGTTGTCGATCGCCGTGCGCGTGGTGATCGCCGGGTGGACGCCGGTCGCGATCGCGTACTGCTCCGCGGGCAGGCCGAAGGCGTCCCAGCCCATCGGGTGCAGGACGTTGTAGCCTCTCGCCCGCTTGTAGCGGCAGACGATGTCCGTCGCCGTGTACCCCTCGGGGTGGCCGACGTGCAGGCCCGCGCCGCTTGGGTAGGGGAACATGTCGAGGCAGTAGAACTTCGGCCGGTCGGCGTGGAAGCCGGGCTCGCCCGGGTTGGGCTGCACGAAGGTGTTGTGGTCGGCCCACCACTTCTGCCAGCGGGTCTCGAGGGTGTGCGCAAGGGCCGCGGTGTATCGGTGCGGGTTGGTGTCGTCGGGGCGGGGAGTGCTGGGGGATTGGGACATTGCGGGGCAGTTTACGCCGTGCAACAAGGCACCCTCATCCGTCACTCGCAAAGCCTCGTGACACCTTCTCCCAGCAGAGCTGGGAGAAGGACATGGTCAATCCTCAGTCGAGATCGACTTGGGGCCCGCCTTGCCGGCGACGCGCTCCATATAGCCCTTGCCCTTGCGCTCGTACTTGGTGAAGCCGAGGCGCTCCAGGTTCTTGTTGCTGAGCGTGTCCTTCTTGTCGCCGCTCCACTTGCCGGCGATGGCCGGGGCGACGATCGCGCGCCTGCAGGGCTTACCCGTCTTGGGCTCCTTTGTCAGCGCGACGTCCTTCATCGGCTGGACGATCTCGAACGTCTCGCCGGTCGGCTTGCCCGCTTTGTCGAGCAGCTCGTAGAGATAGGTGGGCATGGGGAAGGGTAGGGGGAAGGCATCAAGGCATCGAGGGATCAAGGGATCGAGAAGAAAAGGCAGCAAGGCCGCGGCGCGGCCCTCTTCTTGATCCCTTGATGCCTTGGCCCCTCGATCCCTTCACCCAAACCGCAGCCGCTGCCCCGTCTCGGGGTCCATGAGGGTCCACTTGTAGACGCGGCACGCCCTGGTGAGAACGGGGAAGGCAAAGTCCTCGTCGGTCATGGTCACCATCAGCTGGCGGACCTCGTCGTCCTGCGCGGCCAGCTCGACCAGCATGCCCGGCCCGTAGATCGTGGTCACGATCTGGTCGGGGTTCTTGGGCTTGGCGCCGTCGGGGGCGGTGTTGAAGCGGGCCAACTGGTCGAGCACCTCGGCGGTTGTGCCCATCGGCGGCAGCCCCTCGGTGACCTCAGCGCCGGGGTCGACCGACTTCAAGATGACGACGGAACGCTTGGCCACGGGCAGAGAGGGTAGAAGGTCAGCGAGCCCTTCTCCCAGCTCCGCTGGGAGAAGGTGGCGGAGGCTTGGCGACGCCGGATGAGGGTGGTTTGGGAGCGGAGGAGTCTGCGTGGACCTCTCGAGGAACCCTCACCCGGCCTCGCGGACTTGGGGGTAGGGATGGCGGTCTTTCAGACCGCGATACTTGGCTTCCGGCTTCTCGTGCGTCGCACGACTCGCACGGCCCAAGCAGAGCTGGGAGAGGGGCTTCTGCGGTCGTCAGGGTGTAGTCGTTCGCAGCAGCAGCATCCCCACCGCCGCGGCGGCGAGGATGACCGCCGGGTTGGTCCAGCGCCGGCTGTAGCGGACGACCACGAAGAGCGCGGCGATGAAGATCGCCCCCTTGATCGGCCAGGGGTTGGTCCCTTCGAAGAACGTGGGCTTGAAGAGCTGGATCGCCGCTGCGCCGACGAGGCCGACGACCGCCGCGGCGGCGCCGTCGAGCGTGGCGTGGAACGGCTCGTTGTCAACGAGCCGCTCGATGCGGCTGTGACCGATGAGCGTGAACGCGAACGCGGGAAGGTAGACGGCGGCGAGCATGACGGCGGCGACGGGCCAGCCGCCGCCGACGAATCCGACGAAGCCGGCGAGGGAGATCAGCGGCGTGGGGAACGTGCTCACAACCGCCAGCCCGTCGAGGAACTGCGTGTGGGTCATCCAGCCGTTGATCAGCACCGCGTCGTCGCGCAGGTAGGGAACGGCGGTGTACGCGCCGCCGAAGGAGAGCAGGCCCGCTTTCGCGCCGGAGAGGAGCCCTTCGACCAGCGTCCCGTTGCCGGCGTTCGCGCCGGTGCCGATGATCGGGAGTGCATCCTCAGGCGGAGTGAGCGTCCGCCAGATGAAGATCATCAGCGCGAAGAAGGCCATGCCGCCGATGAGTCCGAAGCCCGCCCAGTTCTTGCCGCGGTCGGTGAGGAAGCCGGCCATGGCGGAGAGGACGAGGATGACGCCAAAGTGCATGCCACCGAGGGAGGTTGCTCCGGCGGCAACGGCGATGAAGATGAGCGTGCTGTCGGTGCACGCTCGCCGGCCGAGCGTGCGGACGGCGTTGCAGAGCAGCGCCAGGGCCGCGGCCTGCGCGCCGGCCATCGCGGCGGCGGCGATCGGCGAGAGACCAAATCGCGTGTAGAGGAACGCGGCGAGCAGCACCAGGGCGGTGCCGGGCGTGAGGAAGCCAAGCCCCGCGGCGAGGCCGCCGATGCGCCCGGCGCGGCAGGTGCCGAGCCAGACGGACATCTCGGTGGCCTCGGGCCCGGGGAGCGCCTGGTAGACGGCCAGGACGCGGTTGAAGCGCGCGTTGGTGGTCCACTTCTCGCCGACGACCAGCTCATGCTGCAGCGTGGCGATCTGCGTGAAGGGGCCGCCGAAGGCGTTGAGCCCGATGCGGAGGAAGCGGATGTAGATGGCGAGGGCTTCGGGGGGGGGCACGGCCTTGAGGATACCGAAGAGGAACGCAAAGGACTCGAAGAGCGCGAAGTGAGAAGGCAGGAACGCGGAGGGTGCGGAGGAGCACGGAGAAAGCGGAGGGGGAAGGGTGCGGGCCTGCTGGACCTGTCTTCGCCCAGCGGGCGCGCTGACGTTGCCTGCGGGTTCACCCGCTGGAATAGGCAACCACCGCCTGCCTTGCAGCCCAGCGGGCTGGCTGACCCAATCCGAGCCGGCCCGCTGGGCCGCAGATCAGTTGCAGGGCCTACCCCACCGACTGAAGTCGGTGGCAACGTCAGCGCGCCCGCTGGGCGAAGAGAGGGAACCCCGACTAAGGCACGTCGATGACCAGCGTGATCGGCCCGTTGTTGACCAGCGCGACCTGCATGTGGGCTCGGAAGACGCCGGTCTGGACCGGCACGCCGCGCTCGGCGACCATACGCACCAGTTCGTTGAACATCGGCTCGGCCTGCTCGGGGCGCATGGCGTTGTCGAAGCCGGGGCGGCGGCCTTTCTGGGCGTCGCCGCAGAGGGTGAAGTTGGGGACAAGCAGGATCGACCCCTTGGTGTCGAGCACCGAGAGGTTCATCTTCTCCTGGGCATCCTCGAAGATGCGGAGGTTGGCGAGCTTGTCGGCGGCCCAGGGGAGCTGCGCGGCGGTGTCGGTCGTAGCGAAGCCGACGAGGACCATGAGGCCCGCTTCGATCTGGCCGCGGACGACGGTATCGACGGTGACGGAGGCGGAGGAGACGCGTTGGATGACAAGCCGCATCGCTACTTGTAGGAGTCAGCGTCAACGTTCGGTATGATGGTCGTGTCCGTGTACTCTCCGGAGCGCGAGCGATGACGATGCCGACTGATCCTCTTCTGCAACTGCGGTCCGCCCTGGCGCTGATGCCGGTGCGCGACCTGACTTGCGGCTGGGCGGAGATCCAGATTGACGACGGAACGGGCTTGGAGGAACTGCAATTGAGGCTCCCAGATGCGGCGCCTCCGGGTCAGGTGGTCATCGGGTGCTGCACGCTCTTGGGCGACCCGATCGGTGTTGACTGCACACGCCCGGGGTTTCCCGTATGGGCGCACATGCATGACGAAGCGTCGTGGGAGCCTGAACCGATCGCGGGGTCGCTGGAAGCGTTCGGAAGGGCCGCGGCGCTGGTGCAGGGGGTGTGCGTGGGGCGTGACAACGGCCTGACAATCGAAACCAACCCGGTTACCAGCGCCGAGATCGAATCGTTTTCGCGGGCGCTCCGCGCGGTCGATCCCGAAGCGGGTGTCGACTTCTGGGAATTGTTTCTGGGCTTGTAGACAGGCCGCAGCGCCGGCGAGAAAGGTTCCGGGCCGAGCGGCGTCGGGACAAGCGTGTCAGCGGGCGTCGATCTTCTGGGATTGTGAGCGATCGATGAGGAGACCCATGAGGGAGATGGCCGCGCCGATGCAGGCGTTGAAGGGCTGCAGCACCTGCTGCGCGCCGGGGGGCGTGAAGGCGCGGTTGCCGGTGAGGGTGAGGCAGGTGATGCGGACGGTGGTGGTGGGCGACCAGGGGCCGGTCTCGGTGGTGTGCGGGAGCATCGCCATGGCACTGTTGAGGTAAGCGATGAGGGCCGCGTCGATGGCGGGGGCGATGCGGGGGGTGTCCCAGATGATCGCGCCGCCGCAGTAGTTGAGGTAACGAGCCGAGCCGTCGGCGTAGGCGGCGACGTAATCGACGCCTGATTCAACGGGGTATTCGACGACGACGCCGAGCATCGGCTCGGTGGTGGTGACGGGCTCGCCCCAGGCGCGGAGGGTGGCGGCCGCGGTGAGGCGCGTGCGCGACTCGTTGGTGCGGTCGGAGTAGGCGCTGTTGAGGCGGCGGATCGCGCCCTCGCGGTCGTTGAAGTGGAGGAACGTGCTGACGTCGAGGGCGTCGCGGGTGGAGCCGTCGAGCGGGGTGTCGGCGAAGAGGAGGGGGGCGAGGGGGTGGATGTCTTGTGCGGTGGGCATGGAAGTCAATGCGTCAAAGCAACACTCGGCGGCCAGTCGAGTACGATGGGTCGATGGGTAAGCGTCGATCGGGCATCGGCTCCTTCTGGCGGAACGTCCGCGACGACCTTGCGGAGTCAGCGAAGTGGTTTGCGTGGATCGTGGGTACCGGGGCCGCGTGCGGTGGCCTCACAGGATTCCTCATGAGCGGGATCGTCCTGCTCGTGGTGGGCGCGGTGATCGGCGCCGTTTTGGGCTACATCCTCTGGTGGATACTCACTGACAACCACGTGCTGTGACGACCGCTTGGGAGCGCGTCGACGAGCTTACCGATGTACTGGATAGTGTGGTGGTCGCCTTGGCGCCCGCATGACGATACCTCCAGCGATCGATCTGGTATGCTGACGGCATGGATGAGCGCAGGGGCGGCGACTGGTCGTCATACATTCCCGCGGTGGGCTTGGCGCTTGGGCCGCTGCTGGGGGTGCTGGTGTATGTGCTTCTGCCGGCGGAGCAGCGGAACGAGGCCGGCGCTCTGGTCGGCGGGCTGACGCACGGGGGCCGGCTGACGCTGGCGGTGGGGACGTGGCTGGCGGTTTGGTGGATGACCGAGGCGGTGGCGATCGAGGCGGCTGCGCTGCTTCCGGTGGCGGTGTTTCCGCTGGCGGGGGTGGCGAGCTTCAAGGCGACGGCCGCTCCGTACGCTGATGAGGTGGTGTTCCTGTTCCTGGGGGGCATGCTGATGGGTTCAGCGATGGAGCGGTGGGGCCTGCACACCCGTCTGGCTCTGCGGGTGATGCTGGCCTTCGGCACCAGACCTTCGGCGCTGGTGGGCGGCCTGCTGTGCTCGACGGCGATCCTGAGCATGTGGGTTTCGAACACGGCGGGCGCGATCATGATGCTGCCGATCGCCAGGGGCGTTGTGAGCCTGGCGCACGACCGGCACGAGGCGCTCGGTCACAGCCGGCAGGACGCCGTTGCGCGGCACTTTGGCATCGCGTGCATGCTGGCGGTGGCGTACGGGGCCTCGATCGGCGGCGTGGGGATGCTCATCGGCTCGCCGCCCAACGGAGTGTTCGCCGGGTTTATGAGCTCGCACCTTGGCACGCAGGTGACGTTCTGGCGCTGGGCGCTGGTGGGCCTGCCGATGGTCGTGCTGGTGCTGCCGCTGGCGTGGGGAGTGCTGATGGTGGCGCTCCCGGTGAAGGGGCTGCGGGTGGAAGGAGCGCGGGCGTTGCTGAAGGAGCGCTTGAGGGCGCTTGGTCCGATGGAGCGCCCGCAGTGGCTGGTGGTGGGCGTCTGCTGCCTGGCCTGCACCGGCTGGGTGCTCCGCGTGCCGATCGCCGAACTCGCCGGTTTGACATCGCGGGCGGCGGACGGACGCCTCACTGTGCTGCTCACCGACGCGGGCGTGGCGGTGGGCGCAGCCCTGCTCCTGTTCGTGCTGCCGGCTGGGGGCGGGAAGGAAGGGAGGGGCGCGCGGCTGATGGACTGGGGAACCGCTTCGAGCATTCCGTGGGGCGTGCTGCTGCTGTTCGGCGGGGGGTTGTCGTTGGCGGCGGCGATCGAGGCGCACGGCGTTGACAGGTTTCTCGGTCAAGCGATGTCGGGGCTGGCTGGGTACCACCCGTTGCTCGTTCTTCTTGCCGTAACCGCCCTGGCGGCGTTTCTGAGCGAGGTCGGGAGCAACACCGCGGTTGCAACAGTGATGATGCCGATCGTGGCGACGCTGGCGCCAGTCACTGGTATGCCGGCGTACACCCTCTGCCTCGCGGCGGCGCTGGGCTCGAGCCTGGCGTTCATGCTGCCGAGCGGAACACCCCCCAACGCGCTGGCGTTTGCGAGCGGGCACCTGCGGATGAAGGACATGGTGCGCGTGGGCCTCTGGATGAACCTGGTCTGCATCTTGGTGATCACGATCGCGGTCTATTGGCTTGTGCCGCTGCTGGGTGTGGCCGACTGACTGGACCGCACAACCCTGACCAGCGTCTAGAGCTTCTTCAGCGCGGAGACAAGGTGATCGATGTGCTCGCTGGTGTGCGCGGCGGAGACCTGACACCGCAGGCGTGCGTGCCCCTCGGCGACGACGGGGTAGCCGAAGCCGATGACGAAGACGCCCAGCTCAAGCAGGCGCTTGCTCATGGCGATCGCCTTGGCGGTGTCGCCGACGATGATGGGGCAGATGGCCGTCGGGGATTCGAGGACGTCGAAGCCGGCTTCCTTGATCTTCCTGCGGGCGTAGGCGACGTTGTCGCGCAGGCGCTGGACGCGCTGGGGATCGCGGAGGGTGATCTCGATGGCTTTCTGCGCGGAGCAGGCGACGGTGACGGGGAGGGCGTTTGAGAAGAGCGTGGGGCGGCCGCGCTGGACGATCAGGTCGATGGCGCGCTGGGGGCCGGCGACGAAGCCGCCGGCGCCGCCGCCGAGGGCCTTGCCGAGGGTGCCGGTGAAGAGGTCGACGCGGTTGGTGCTGGCAGGTTGGAAACCTGCCCCACTTTGAGAGGCAGGTTGGAAACCTGCTCCACGCAGGTCGTCGATCATGCCGAAGTGCTCGTGGGTGCCGCGGCCGAGCTTGCCCATGACGCCGTGGCCGTGCGAGTCGTCAACGACCAGGAGCGCGTTGTACTCGTCGCACATGGAGCGCATGGTCTTGAGGTCGCCGATGGAGCCCTCCATGGAGAAGACGCCGTCGGTGACGACCCAGATCTGGCCGGTGGCTTCGGGGTTGGCCTTCGCTTTTTCGAGTGCTTCGCGCAGAGAGCCCGGACCTTCGAGGATGTTGTTCTTGTAGATGCCCTTGTGCATGCCCTTCTTGATCACCGTCGCGAGGCGGATGGCGTCGATGATGCTGGCGTGGTTGAGCTCGTCACTGATGATCGTGTCGCCGGGCTCGCAGAGGGTGGCGAAGACAGCCTCGTTGGCGTTCCAGCACGAGACGAAGGTGTACGCCGCCTCGGTGCCCATGTAGCGGGCGATCGCCTTCTCGAGGTCGTGGTGCGGGGAGAACGTGCCGCAGATGAAGCGGACGCTCGCGGTGCCCGCGCCCCAATCCTTGACGGCCTTGATGCCGGCCTCGACGACCTCGGGGTGGTTGGCGAGGCCGAGGTAGTTGTTGCTGCAGAAGCAGACGCACTTGCCGTAGCCCTCGATCTCGACCTCGGCATCCATGGGGGACTTGAGGGTCTGGAGGTGCTTGAGCTGGCCGTTGGCGCGGAGAGTGGCGAGGATGGCGTCGGCGCGGGTGTTGAAGGGGGCCGCGGTGGGCTGGGTGGCGGTGGGCATGGGGGAGTTTAGGGTGGACCCTCGCAACGAGCCCTGTGCGGAAGCACAGGGAACGAACGGGAACCGGGCTCCAATCAGGATGTTGCCCACAGACCGGACGTCATCACGCGCTGTCCCCGGGCTGCCGCCCGGGGCTCGTGGTTGGGGCCTCAAAGCTCCCGTCGCTCTCGCCGGTGATGAGCCTTGCCCCTCGTTTGAAGAACAGGTAGGCCCACGTCCACTCCAGCACGACCATCACCTTGCTGCGGAAGTTGATGAGGAAGAAGATGTGCACGCCCGCCCAGAGCGCCCATGCGAGAAAGCCGCTGAAGTCGCGCCCGAAGACGTGGGCGACGGCCCTGGCGCGGCCGATGGTGGCCAGCAGCCCCTTGTCGCGGTATCGGAACGGCTCGCGCTGGTGCGCGGTGGGCTGACCGGCCTGCTCGCGCGCTTCGGCGTCGATGATGCGGGCGACGAAGCGCCCCATCTGCGCCGCGGCGGGGCTGACGCCGGGGACGGGCTCGCCGCTGACTGGATCGGTGATGCTGGCGAGGTCACCGATGACGAAGATGTTGGGGTGGCCGGGGATGGAGAGATCGGGGGCGACCATCGCACGCCCCGCCTTGTCGATCTGTGCGCCGGTCATCGCCGCGAGGGGTGAAGCCTTCACACCCGCGGCCCAGACGACCTGGTGCGAGGCGATGCGCTCGGTGCCGCTGGCGGTGGTGAGTGTGACGCCGCGCTGATCGATCTCGGTGACGCGGGTGGAGAGTCGCACGTCAACACCCATGGCGCGGAGTGAGGCGAGCGCCCGGGCGGAGAGCTCTTCGCTGAAACCGGCCGCGAGCACGCGCGGCTGGGCCTCGACGAGGATGACCCGTGCGCGGCGCGTGTCGATGGCGCGGAAGTCCCTGGGGATGGTGCGGAGGGCGATCTCCACCATTGCGCCGGCCATCTCAACGCCGGTCGGGCCGGCCCCCACGACGACGAAGGTCATGAGCGCATCGCGGACGGCGGGGTCGGTCTCGCGCTCGGCCTGCTCGAAGCGGAGGAGGAAGCGGTGGCGGATGTCGAGGGCATCCTCGAGCGTTTTGAGCCCGGGGGCGAGGGGTGCCCACCGGTCGTTGCCGAAGTACGAGTGCGTGGCGCCGGCGGCGACGATGAGGTAGTCGTAGTTCAGCGTGCCCTTGTCGAGGGTGATCGTCTGGGCGGCGCGGTCGATCTGCTTTGCCTCCGCGAGCAGGACGGAGCAGTTGGCCTGACGGCCCAGGACCTGCCGGATCGGCGCGGCGATCTGCGCTGGGGAGAGGGCCGCGGAGGCGACCTGGTAGAGCAGGGGCTGGAAGAGGTGGTGGTTGCACCGGTCGATGAGCGTGATGCTCACGGGGGCGCGTGCGAGCGACTTGGCGGCCTGGAGGCCTCCGAATCCGCCGCCGATGATGACCACGCGGGGCGTGCTGGTCGCGGCCATACGAGCGTTGTAGGGCGGGTTCCAGCCGGCCGCTGAGCGCCGGGCAATAAGGTGGGGGGTGATCGGGTTCTGAGCGGTTCAGCGGCGACGCACGACCGCGAGGATGCCCGCGACAAGCAGGATGGCCGCGCCGGGGGGCGGCACCAGGCCGTTGAGGAACGCGAGGGTCTTCTCGCTGGGGGCGGAGTGTTCGGCCGCGGGCAGGGCGGATGCAGTGCCCGTTGCGGGCTCGAAGCCGGTGGTGGCGGCGAGCGCGATCGTGGCGGCGAGCAGTGCTGCCACCACCACCGCGGTGGCGGTGGTGATCGCGGCTCGTGATGTACGGATCGGACGGTCAGGCATCTCTCGGATCACTCTCAGCGGGGCAGCGCTGCGCAATTGACGGTTGTCGATTGACGCGGCGGGAGTTCAACATACATCACGAACGCGTTTGAGCAAGCTCGGCGGGCCATGTTGGCGGGCATTTGAGGTTTTGTACGGTGGTCGGTCGGTAGACGAACCACACAACCGTGTGGCCGACCTGAGGGGGCTTCTTTGCATCGCGCTGGCGGGCCCGGCGAATATGCTTGCCTTACTTGTTTGAACAATCATTCCCGTACGGCGGCGCGTGCCACCGGCGGGCATGAGCGGACCGAAGGAGCCTGATGATGAACTACATGAAGCTGATGGGCGCGGTGGCGGGCCTTGGCGTGCTGGCGGCGGGCGGAGCGTTGCTGGTCTCGCCGGCACCGGCGGCGGCGGGCGGCGCGGTGTTGGATGGGCCGTTCACCGTTGACACGGTGCACAGCTCGGTGGTCTTCAAGATCAAGCACAAGGACATCGCGAACTTCTACGGGGTGTTCAAGGAGATCACGGGCACGTTCAACCTCGACACGGCGGACGCGAGCAAGACGGCGATCGACGTTTCGGTGAAGGCCGACACGATCGACACCCGCAACAGCGGGCGCGACAACCACGCCAGGAGCGCCGACTTCCTGTCGGTGAAGGAGTTCCCCACCATCACGTTCAAGAGCACCTCGGCGAAGAAGACGGGCGACGCGTCGTTCGACGTGACGGGCGACTTGACCTTCCGCGGGGTGACCAAGCCGGTGACGGCGGCGGTGGTGCAGACGGGCGCCAACGGCGCGGGGATGGAGGCGAAGTTCTCGATCAAGCGTTCGGACTTTGGCAACACCACGATGGTGGGCAAGGGCCTGTCGGACGAGGTCGAGTTCGTTGTGAGCGTCGAGAAGAAGTAACCGTCCGTGGCGGCTGATGACGCGTGCGGGCGGGCCCTCCGCCCGCACGCTTGTTTTTGCGGGTCGTTTCTGTCACTCTTTCGTGGCTTGCCCTCTCTCGCCCCTTGCTTCTCAAGGGTGAAACGGAGGCCCTGTGGACACGAGCGTGCTGATATCTATGGCCAATGGTGTAACGCCGGCGCTGATCGCCGG